>JADYYF010000068.1 GCA_020853795.1 Candidatus Zixiibacteriota bacterium | reverse complement strand
TCGCGCAGCTCGTCAGCGGTAGTGATGATCTCTTCGTTGGTGAAGATGTCGACGAGGCGGACCTTGTTGCCTTTGACGCCGTACGCTTTGAGGTCGACCTGCAAGACGACCTTGGTCGGCTGCGGCTTGGCACGACGGAAGATCTGATTCGGCATCGAATTGAGGATGTATAGCATGCAGCTCTTCTCGCCCTTGTGCAAGAAGACACGCACGTTCGGGTGCGATGTCTGGATCGGGAATTTGACGCCGAGGTCGCTGAGCAGGTTCTGGAAGAAGTTGATCTTCATGTGATTGCCCTGCGACGAGAAGTCGAAGGTCAACAACACCACTGTGCCCTTGAATTTATTGATGACCATTCCGACGTTCTTCTTGGCATAGGTCGCGAGTTTCTTGGACTTGCGCGCGGTCGAGTTGATCGAGCCGAAGACGTAGGATGGGAACTTGTCTTTGCTGGTCACGACGGTGCCGATTTTGCCGAGCGCCTGCGTTTTGCAGTTGATCGCGTTGGCCAGCACCTGGCAGTTTTGCATCTCGGAGTTGAAGCGCGGCAGCAGGCCGACCAGAATCAGGTTGGCGCCCTCGCGCGCCTTCTCGACAAGGAATTCCTGTTTCTCCTCATCCATGATTTCGGTAACCGGGACGATCAGGTTCTTGACGCCCTCGAAGGAGGCGGGGCTGTCGAGATCGGGGATGATGAAATCCTGTTTGAGACGGTCGAGGTCGCGGCCGATTTCGGCCATGGTGAATTCGTTCAAGGTCTGGACATAGTGGTAGGGACCGGGATCCTCCAGGAGCGAGAGCCAGTTGTTGAGACGGTGCGCCGCGATGGCGACGCTGACCGGCTGCTGGAAGGTGCCGATGTCGATATGGCTGAGCGAATGCATGTAGCGGCGGACGACTTCGAAAGATTCCTGGATCGTGCCGTCGTTGGCCATCGGCGCGTCGTACCAGTTTTCAGTTTCGACGAATTTGTACTGATTGACGCCCTTGATGCCGCCAGCCAGGGACAAGGTCAGGATATACTTGGAGGCATCGGCCGTGATCGGGAAATGCTTCTTGGTAGTCGCCATGTCCGCGGTGTGATTGCCGAGCGAGATGGAGGATGCCCACGGGAACTCAGAGTTGGCGCGCAGATAGCGAATCCGCTGCAGCATGCCGGTCGAGGAGGTATCCCAGGTGATCTGGATGGTCGGGAAGACTTCCCCGTCGACCGAGACGATCGGCGTCATCGGCGCCTGGAAGTTGCGGTGAAATGCCAGGGTCTGGTAGAACAAGGGTTCGCACTGGAAGCTCTTGTAGAGATCGATCATGTGCGTGGCATTGTCCTTGATCAGCCACTCCTTGAAGCGGAACCAATCCATCATCTTGGTGAAGGAAATATCCTTGGCGATGATGAAATCCTTGGGTGGCTTGACGGCGGTAAAGTCATTCGCCGAATCGCCGTAGGCGGCATTGAGAGTACGAATGTCGCCGTAGCGTTTCTCCAGAAACTGCGGATACAAAGAACCGACAATGTGCGGATTGTAATCAGACTTCCACGGATAGGGATCGCCGCCAAAGTAGGTGCCGGGATCAAGCTCGACCAGGAACAGGGGACCGCGCGGATAGATGTAATTCTTGACGATTTCCGTCAGGCCGTTCAGGTAGTGCTTGACGAAGTTCTGCATTCGCGGGTGCGGCAGCGACGGATAGGTGAAATCGGGGGTGCCGTCGGACAGATTCGTCTGCGTGACGGCGCCATTGGAATCAAGCGCAAAGATTTCGGGATACTTGCTCAGGAACGGGGGCAGGCCGCCGTTTGGCAGTTCGGCGAAAGCGATCGGCCCCGGCTTGAGGATGATCTTGAAGCCGAATTCGCGAGCCAGTTCGATGAAGACGATCAGGTCTTTGGTTTGATCGGTGAATCCGGAGAAGTCGAACTCGCGGTGACTATCCTCGTGTAGCTGCCAAGGGATGACAGTGGAGATGATGCGGAAACCGGCACGGCGGATGCGTTCGAAGCAGATCGACCAATACCGCTTGTTGACCCTAAAGTATTGGATCTCAACGGCATAGGGGGAATACTCCTCTTTGCCGATCGTGAATTTATGTCCAGTTACCGCTATCATGCCCTTAAAAACAGAGCGCCATATTAACACATAAAAATGGACAAGTCAATGAAATTATAGCGACGGATGCATATTAGGTTAAATGTTAATCCACCAATGACTTATGATGTGGATAACTCATATGAGCAAGGCGATAAAAAAAGCCCTCTATGATCGCTCACAGAGGGCTTGAAAGCTCGAAACAGAGCTAACTACTTCATTAGCATCATCTTCTTGGTAGCCGTGAAGTCGTCGGCAGTCATGCGATAGAGATAAACGCCGGAGGCAACGGTCTTGCCAGTGTTGTCGGTGCCATCCCAAGTGACCTTCTTGTAGCCCGCCGAGAGATACTCGTCAACGACGGTCTTGACCTTCTGTCCAAGGATATTGAAGATCTCGACTTTCACGTTTGCCGACTTCGGCAAGGCAAAATCGATAGAAGTTGACGGGTTGAAGGGGTTCGGATTGTTCTGGCCAAGTTCAAACGACTCGGGGAGGACGGGGCTGTCGGACTCGTAGACCGGGAGCAAGATATCACGACCGAGGCTGTGCTTGTATTCCGGACACAAATCGCCGCCGGAGTTCTTCGCAAGGACAAAGGGGCCTGCCGGCGGGAAGAAGATTGAATCGATATTGAAGCGATCTGTGGTTGCGCCTGTTTTAATCTTGAAGTAGACAGTGTATACCGTCTTGGGAGAGGCCGAAGCCGCGATCTGGCCAGCCGCCAAGTTGATTACTCCCAGGCCGACGATATTCGACGCCAGGTTCTGCGTGTTGACCAACTGGATAAATCCGAGGGCCGCGATGGCCGGATCGATCTTTGCGGAAGAAAACTCAATCTTGCTGTTATTGCCGCTCCAGGTAAGTCCGAGAGAAAATCCACCCAAAGCCTCATCGTTATAGACCTGAATCGGCACGCCGATTGAGTCACCCTCAACGATCGCCACATTCTGCTGAATCACAAATACGGTGTCACGGTTGCCCGGGTCCGTGGTACACTGCGCAAACACGAGCGTGGTCGGCGCTGCAATGGCCAACAAGGCCAAGATCATCAGAGCCTTAATCTTCCAGTTCATCTTACCTCCTATGAAGGTCACAATCCAATTTCCATTTCGTATGCGGGCGGTGAGACAGAGATTGACACAAACTTGTCAAGTCGGTCGGTTCGCGGGCGCCCGCTGAATCTTAGGACGCTAAGTTCTGCCTATATATCCATTTAAAAATATCAAGTCAAACAGTTTTTTGCCACAAAAAATCTGGAGGTTTTTGCGGTCAAAACCTTGTCGGACAAAGTCGCTTCAAATTCCCGGCGCCGGCCCGCCGCCGAAAATGTAATTGATCAAGAAGACGGCGTCGGAAATGTTGACGGCGCCATTGGAGTCGGCGTCGCCGTTGTACAGCGGTGGCGGCGGTCCGCCGGCAAAGATGTAATTGATCAAGAATACGGCATCACTGACGGTAACCGCGCTGTCGCCGTTGGCATCCCCGCGCACGCCGCCGTTGACGGTGAAGGTCCCGGCAATAATCTCCGGGAAGTAATCGCCGGCCGGAGTTGCGGCGGTGAACTGGTAGCTGGAATAGCGCGTGGTGTCGACGACTGCCTGCCCGAGCAGCGGCGGCGCAGCGGTCTGGCTGAAGTACAGTCGCATCAGGACGCCTTCGCCAGCCGGCAGTGGCGGTGAGCCGAGCCCGGCATTGGCGGTGAGTTGAATTGTCGCGGTATTGGTACCGGGCGGATTGGACAGAATCGTGACGGCCTCGAAGTGAGCGGCGCGCCGGCCGACGCGACTGATCGAGTCGAGCACGAGATCCATGTTACCGGCAAAGCTGATCGGCAGTCGCAAGGAACTGATCGGGGCGAAGTTGCGCAGGCGGACATCGCAATAGAGCGGCTGTGTGGCATGGCCGACGAAGTCGAGGAACTCGAGTGTATCGGAATGCACGATGACGAAGTCGGGGTGGGCGGTCACATACTGCCCGGACGGACCGGTTGCCACCAAGGTGACGTCATAGGCGCCGAGCGCGTTGTATTCGTGCATGACATTCTGACCGAGTGCGCTGTCGCCGTCGCCGAAGTACCATTTCCACTCGTCGATGATCGTGCCGATGGACCCGGAGAACGAGACTTGCAGCGGCGGCAGGCCGATGCGTTCGTTGGCCGACATCTGGGCGACGAAGACCTGATCGAGGGCGAGCCGGGCATTGACGCGACCGCTGCCGAGGAGGCCGATATATGAGGGATTTTGTGCGTCAATATTATCGGCGTTATTCAGGATCAGATCGACCACCTGCTGACGGGTAAGTTCGGGTTGGCGAGCGCGCAGCAGCGCCGCGACTCCGGCGACGTGCGGCGAGGCCATCGAGGTGCCGCTCAGCGAGGCGTAGGTCGGCGTGCCGTGGTTGGAGTAGGTCGAAGTGATGCTGGAGCCGGGGGCGGAGATATCGACATAGGTACCGTAGTTCGAGAAGGAGGACTTGGCGCCGGTCGACGCCAGCGACGCCACCGAGATGACATCGGCGCGCGTTGAGAGGTAGCCGGGAGTCTGGTTGTTGCTGTTGCCGGCGGAATTGCAGACGATCATGCCGGCGTTGGTGGCGTTGGTGAGGGCGGCCGCGATGCCGCCGGAGTTGGAGGAGCCCCAGCTGCAGTTGACGGCGGTGACGCCGATTTGTGTCGCATAATTGAAAGCTTGCGCGGCGAAGTCCATCCGCACGTAGCCGGTCTCATTGCCGCTGGTGTTGGCCTGCGACCAGCCGATGCGCAGCGGGACGATGCGACAGCCGGGTGTGCCGCTGCCCCAGCCGCCGGCGACGCCGGCGACACCCACGCCGTTGTTGGTGATGGCGGCCATTGTGCCGGCGGTATGAGTGCCGTGGCCGTTGAAGTCGATCGGGTCGTTGTCGGGGAATTGCCCATCTTCACCGGGCCACGCGTCGGAGACATCGACCCAGTCCCAGCCCCGGACGTCGTCGACGTAGCCATTGCCGTCATCATCCACACCTTCGGCGCCGTAGTATTCCTCCCAGTTGATCCAAACATTGCCGTTGATGTAGTCGGGCGGCGAGCCGCCGAGATCGGGGTGATTCCACTGTACGCCGGAATCCATGGCGCCGACCAGAATCGCGCTGTCGCCGCTTTCGACATCCCAAGCTTCGGGTGCATCGATGTCGCGATCTGAGGCTTGATTCAGACCCCAAAGGCTGCTGAACGAAGGGTCGTTGGGAATGGCCATGATCGGGTGAACACCAACCTTCTCGACGTGGCCAATCGCGGGGAGAGCTTGCAGCGCCTCGAGGGCGGCATCGAGCGAAACCTCTTCGGGAAACGTGATGCGGTAATATCCGGAAAGGTCGAGGTCGCCGCGTTGCAGCGATTTCTGAGTCTGGAAGAACATCCGCTGCAAGCCGTTCACACCCAGAGACGTGAAGAGCTGATCGACGTCAGCCAAGCCGGTCTGAACCGAACCCTTGCCAGTGCGGAAAGCCGACTTGGAGACTGATGCCTGAAACTCAACGACCAGCACGCCGGGGGCATAATACCAGTCATCTTTGAAGGAGTTGTCGGGCGCCACGACGGCGGTTGCCGGCGACGACGGGATGAGGCTGATGCCAATTGTCACCAGCAGGATGGACGGGATCAGACGCAAAAAAGTACGGGGCGAAGTCATGCGCGGTACCTCGATGTAAAGGCCAATTGATGTGACCAACTTAGCTCGTAAAGTCGGACTGCCCCGCTCCAACAAGATACTGCCGAAGTCACAATTTGTCAATTGCTTAACCGGAAGCGCGGCGCGCGGGTTCCGCGGGAAGGAAAATCAAAGGCCGCATTCGGTGTTACCCGATTGCGGCCGGCTTTATTGCAGTCTCGTCCGATGACGAGACCAGTCAATCAAGCGATTAGCAGCCAGCCGGAGCCGGACCACCCGCGAAGATGTAGTTGATCAAGTACACCGCGTCGGAGATCGAAATCGCCTTCGACCCGTCAGCATCGCCCAAGCAGGTCTGAGCCGGAGCCGGACCGCCCGCGAAGATGTAGTTAATCAAGTACACAGCGTCGGAGATCGACCAGGCGCCGGAGTTATCGGCGTCACCGCACTTGCAGGTCGCGCAGATTTGCGCGCCCGGCAGCAGATTGCGGACGCAGATGAACTTGTAGCCGCGATCGAGGGTGGCCTTCAGGCCGGCAAGCGTGCCGCCGGAGACCGGTTGACCGGCAACGACGACCGCCACGGTGACGGTGTCAGCCGCGGTCGCGACGGTCTTGCCGCGCGCGAGGACGAGCACGGAGCTTAAGTCCTCAGCCGGACCGGTGCCAGCGCCTGGATCCACGAAGCCCGGGGCGGTCTGGTACTGATCCTGAGCCAGAATCGACAGACGGTTCCACAGGGTGTCGTTTTCCCAGCCGACGGACGGATAGATGTAGGTCGGGTTATCGACGACGAAGCCGCCGACGATCTTGCCGCCTTCAATCGCGCCGCCGAGAGCGCCGTAACGGTTGATGTTGTTGGCCGTACCGCCCGGATAACCGCCGCGCTGATAGACCATGTACTTGGCCGCATCAACGCCGGAGTAGTTATCAGAGCCGGTATCGGACGGGACATCCCAGTCAGCGTAGTAAGCCACCGTGAGGTTGTTGACCGCGCCGGCCTTGGGTCCCTTGTAGATGTCGAAGACGCCCACGAAGAAGTTGCAGGAATCGGGAATCTTCGGCGCGAACCAGCGAACGTCGAACTGCAGAGTTGAGTCGCGGTTGTAGCCCTTACCGGTCGCCCGACGCTCGTTCGCGAAGGTGGTGGAGTCGCCGGTCATCGCCGCGGTCGCCGCGTACAGGAATCCAAACGGATTGCTGCCGGACGGTTCGGTGATGCCGGTGCCGCCGATATCGCGGAAGGTGGAGTGCGTCAGGTTGGTGGCGCTGTTGCCGAGGATCAGGAAGCCGTCATACATGTAGCCCTGCTGAGTGCTCGGCAGATCCGCGAAGTAGCTGAAGCGCTTGCCGTCAACGTTGGCCGCAATCTGCGAGGCCTGGTTGACATTCATCCGGGCGCAGGAAGTGCGAATGTCGAGATCCTGCGGCAGGAAGAAGTTGGCAAAGCTGTACAGTTCAACCGGGATCGCGGTAACAGCATTGACGCCCTTATCGGGGTCAGTGTAGGTCACGTTGATCGTGCCGGTCAGGTAACCGCCAGCACCGGGTGAGAAGCGCGCGGTGAAGCTGGAGGTATTGGTGCAACCGGCGTTGCAGGTACCGGCAGCGCCGCCCGGGAAGGAAATCCACGGCACGGTCGCGGAGACGGTCCAGTTGGTGGACGCGTTGCCGGAGTTGGTCAGCACGATGAGCGAGTCCTTCGTCGTTGCCGGCGCCACGTGGAACGGATAAGAGAATTCCGCCGGAGACGCCGAGAGATTGACGAAGGTGGTCATCGGGAAGCAGCCGACCGAGAGGTTCTTGACCGGGCTGTTGGTCCAGCCGCCTTCGGTCTGCACGATACCGCCGGCATCCTTGTCTTCGATGTACTGGATCCGCAGCGAGTCCGTGACGTAACGGGCGGACGAGGACCAGTGCTCGGAGAAGCACGCGCCCGCGGCGCAGCCGTTAGACGGGGTGTTGGTCAGGTTGACCGGGGGACCCCAGGTCTGGCCGAGGGTGCTCGAAGCCTGGGCGAAAATTTCGCCGTTCGAGAAATTGGCAGCCGAGCGATCGGGAGAGGCGGTCGTGCCCAGGAACCGGGTGTAAGTCAGGTAGAGCACCTTGTTGGCGCCCACCGTGCACTCGGTCAGGTTCATCTTGGCGATATTCAGGTTCCAGGCGCCGTTGTCGGCATTGTCATCAACATTGTTGGCTTCCGCCACCAAGCTCAGACACTGGGCGCAGTTGTCCCAGTGGCGCAGCTTGCAGACGTCGTTGGACGAGGCACCGCCACCGGCGGAGTCAAACGGCGGAGCATTCCAGGCGATATGCAAGCAACCGTCCGCCGTATAGAGAGCATCAACGTCGGTATAGGCGCGCTCGAGGGTGGCGCCGGTATAGTTGGAGACGTTGACCCGTGGACCCCAGCTGGTGCCGCCGTTGGTCGATTCGATGTAGACGACCTGGTTGTTATGCTGCTGTGTGCCGGAGGAGAAAGCATGGTCCTTCGGGCGCAAGTAGACGACAGCAACCTTGTCGGAATTCGGGTCGGCCGCGACCACCGGAGTGATGTTCCAGCAGGAGTCAATCCAATAGGCGCAGGTTGTCGCCGAGGCGGTGATGCCGGCATTCGAGCGATAGTAGACAATCGACTGCTCGTTGTCGCTAGTGTTCGGCGGCGATTCGGTGCTCACGGCATGGAGCACAGCCTGACCACCGATAATGTCCAGGGCAACGATCGGCCAAATGTAAGGGCCTTCCACGCCGCCGAGACCGGAGACGACGCTCTGGCAATTCGGGGCCGGGAAGACGAAGTGGTTGGCAAAGGCTGCGGCGCCGTTGGAGAAGTCGTGGGTTGCCTTGGTGCCGTTTTCGGCAACGCGGTGATAGGCAACGACGGCGCCACCAGAGCCGAGCGGATCGTAGTCGATGTTGCAGTAGCCGGAACCGGTGGTAGCCGGATCGACGGACGGCACACCGGCGGACGAGCCGCTGGTCAGACTGTAGCCGAAGTATTCAATGTAACGGTCACCGGTGGTGCTGGCGGTCGGATAGACCATCCAGGCGTTGTGGACCCAGCCGCCGCCGACTACAATTTGACGGCCCATCGAGCCGTTGTGCTGGTAGTCGAGGTAGGTTGAGCCGACGGTCCGAGTGCCGTTGGGGCTGAAGCCGAGGACCTGGGAATTGGAGGTCGCCGGTTTGCCCGAACCCGTGTAGTCGGCCGGAGAAACTTCTTCGGCACCGACGATTTTAGCGGCTGGAAGGTCAGTTCTCAGTTTGTACTGAGTGCTCCCCGCCGTCGCCGAGTTGACGGCTTTGGCCGCGAAGACCGAAGCGCCACCCAGGGCGATCAGGAATAGTGCAAGGGTGAGAAGGACCGTAATTTTTCTGGTCATCTTCTGCTCCTTTCAGAGTGGAACGTTGCAATTAAGAAACCGATGTCAATCAAACGCAAAATGCGTGGATGTCGTGCTGGGCGCATCACCTCCCTACTTTCGCCAAATCAACAGGCATTATGAAAGAATGTTGAAATTGAAAACTGAAAATGTTGGGACGCAGTTGCATTGCTTCACATCACCAGTTCCGATTGGTTTCGGACAAAATCCAGTACCCTAAGACCGGTACGCCGGGTGGAAGTACAAGGCGAGCCTTGCACACAACCCTAACCATCACTTCGACAGATTCAGCGTCTAGTCTTAGGACAAGTGAAGACCTATGAGTACCGCAAAATACGAGCGAATCCCGAGATTCGCCGGCTGGACCATTTTGCGATCACATACCGTAACAAAAATATTATAAGCCGATCACCGATTCTTGTCAACAGCTTTTTGGTCTTCTGGCGCCGGCAAAAAGGCAAAGTGACTCAACGATTTACAATCAGGACTCGAGTTAAACTCATTGCCAAATGCGGAGTGAAGAAAAGGCGGCAGATGTTGTCCACATCTGCCGCCATATGGGGGCTAAGATTGACTGACGGGCTCGGTCATTGCCCGCAGATGCAGTTTGGCGCGGGTCCGCCGCCGAAGATGTAGTTGATCAGATAGACCGCATCCGAAACGGAGGTGATGCAACTTCCGTCAGGATCGCCGCCGCGCAGCGTCGTCGGAGCGGGACCGCCGGCAAAAATATAGTTGATCAGGTAGACGCAGTCAGAGACCGAGACGATCTGGCTGCCGTCAGCGTCGCCGCAGATACCGTTGATAACGGTGATGACCACGGTGGCGGTGTCGGCTCGACCGTCATTGGAGGTCGCAACGAAGTTGACGGTGTAGACTGAATCTTGCTGATTCGCGATCGGGTCAAAGCGGAAGCTGCCGCGACCATTGGCGGAGTCGACCAGCACGCTGTTCCAGGGCAGGATCGGCGAACCGTACATCGAAAAGGTCGGCGGCGGCGAGTCGACATCGGTAGCGCGCAACCAGAGTCGCAGGATATCGTTGTCGACATTAACCTGGTAGGCGGCATTGAGCGGTGTGATCACCGGTGACTGCGGGCCGGCCTCGATGACGGTGATCGTCACCTGCTCGGAATCGGCGAGCGGCGGCGTGGCTTCGCGGACGCGGAACCAGACGTTATAGGATCCGGCGGCAGCAAAGCCCGGCGTATAGAGCAGTCGCGAGGTCGCGACGCCGGCGGGCTGTCCGGTCAACGCAGTCAGAGTCGCGCCGGCCGGCAACGCCGTCGAGGAGATGATCACCGGCAGGCCATCGGGATCGGAACCGGTGAT
>JADYYF010000067.1 GCA_020853795.1 Candidatus Zixiibacteriota bacterium | reverse complement strand
TTTTAAGTCCCTTGCGTCTACCAATTTCGCCACTCCGGCGGAAGGATGGTCACGCTGAAATTACGGAAGTTGCGGGGTTAAGGCAAGGAGCAAGAGTGTTGTGGGTTGGCGGCGTCAGTGCGGCAGTCCGCGTTGAGGGACGCCGAAGCCGCGTAGGTCGAAACCCTGGCTCGTAGCACCTTTTGGAGTTCGAATAGTGGTCCCTGGGGATTCGACATCAGCGTTACGGCATCCCATGATACAGACCAGATGTCTACGAAGCTCCGGTGTCGAAACCCCTCATGCCGCAGATATAGAGTCGGCAGTCTTCCATCAGGGGTTTCGACCTACGAATATCGAATCCATGGCGACAGCA
This sequence comes from Candidatus Zixiibacteriota bacterium, assembly GCA_020853795.1. NCBI lineage: Bacteria > Pseudomonadati > Candidatus Zixiibacteriota > Candidatus Zixiibacteriota bacterium. The sequence goes on along the minus strand of JADYYF010000067.1, from coordinate 9,442 downwards.
ACGATCGGAACCCGACCTACGGAACGTGAACGCGACCTACGATGAAAAGACGTCGGGGTTCTATTGCGGCTACAACTGCGTCTTGATACGCACGCGGCCGGGCTGGAACTGCGGAGTGATCACGCCGAAAACCAACGAGGTGTCGGCATACCCAAAATCGAGCACCGGCGTCTCGAACAGGTCGATCACCACGTCCGTATCGGGCGCATTCCCGAAGGCCCAGAAGTGCAGCGTCGCCATCAACCCTTTGCCCGCGGCCAGCCCGATCGTATCGATCAATCCGATGTAGATCGTGTCGGCGCGGGTGAAATACCGCTGAAACAGAAACGTGCTGCAGCGCGAGTCGATGAACGACACCGAATCACAGCGCATCACACTGTTGGCGTACTGCAGCGGCACCGCGACGGCCGCCACCGGCGCGGCGTTTTCGAGATAGATCGGAATCGTGAAGTGATCGCCGGCGTTGACCTGAATGTCGGTTGGCATGGTGATCCGGTCGACCAACGGTTCCGGCTCGGTCGAGTCACCGCACGAAGCCAGCAGCAACACGGCTGCGCCGATCAGTCCCACGATTGCCCGTCTTATTTGATTCTCTCTGATCATTTGTTTCAATAACGCATTACGACAAGACCTGTGCAATCGTTTTTTCGGCCAAAATGCCCCAGCTCCCGCTCAGTACCCCCTTTACCTGCGCCGCCGTTTGGCTTATACTGCGCTCCGAGAAGGAGACAAATATGTCAGCGATTGCTCTTGCGGAAAACGTCTTCTGGGTCGGCGCCAAAGATCCCGAATTGCGCATGTTCGACCTGATTGTCAAGACCAACTACGGCACCACCTACAATTCCTATCTCCTGCGGGGCGAGAAAGTCGCCCTGATCGACGCCGTCAAGGACGGTTTCGAGGATCAACTGTTTGCGGCAATTCAAGAAATTCTGCCGCTATCAAAAATCGACTATTTGATCGTCAACCATAACGAGCCCGACCACTCCGGCGCGATCGTCAAGCTGTTGCAGGCGAATCCCGGCATCAAGCTCGTCTGCGCCAAGCCGGCGGTGCCGTTTTTGCGCAATGTCATCAACGACGAGGCGCGCACGATCGAGGGTGTCAAGGGCGGCGACAAGCTCGACCTCGGCGGCCTGACGCTGGAATTTCTCGCCACGCCGTTTATGCACTGGCCCGACACGATGATGTGCTATAACCCGGAGCACAAGATTCTCTTCTCCTGCGACGGCTTTGCGGCGCACTTCTGCCCGACCGAGTCGATCTTCCACAAGCCGGGCGACCAGTTGTTGATTCACGAAGCGTGGTACTATTACGACTGCATTATGCGGCCATTCGCACCGTTTTCGCGCAAGGCGGCGCGGGCGATCGCGGCGATGGATATCGCCACTGTCGCGCCGTCGCACGGGCTGGTCAACCGCGCTGAGCCGAAGCTGTTCATCGAGAAGTATCTCGAATGGACTGAGCCGAAGCACCGCTCTGATCGCAAGCTGATCGCGATCTTGTATGCTTCCGCCTATGGCAACACGGCGATCATGGCGCGCGCGGTCTGCGATGCGCTCGATCAGGCCAAATGCGAGCCGCACTTGATCGATGTTACAGCATCCAACGACGCCGAACTGCGCGACTGGCTGGAGTCGGCGGACGGCATTCTCTTTGGCACGCCGACCTTTGCCGGCGACGTGGTCAAGCCGATCTGGGATGCGGCGCATCTGCTGACGTCTGTCGCCGCCACCGGGAAGAAGACTGCCGTATTCGGCTCGTACGCCTGGGGCGGACAGGCGATCGAAATATTGGAATCTTATCTTGAGGCGCTCAAGCTGAAGGTAATGAAACCGGGCACACGGGCGCGACTGGTACCCGGCCCCGGTGAGATTGAGGATTGCCGCCGTTTCGGCAGTGACTTCTCGAAGTTCGTGGCGGAATAGCGGACTGCGACAGCGCGTTACGGCTTGATTGCCGCCCGCTCGAAGGTGATTGCCCCCAGATATTCGTCGACGAAGAAGTAGCCGTCGGCACGAAATGCCGCAAAGAGCAGGCGCACGCGTTCGGCCGCGAGGTTGAACGATGCCGAATCGATGGCGTCCGTCTTGCCGGTCAGAGCGCGAGCGTAGACGGCGGCAGCGATGCCCTGCGCCTCGGCGATACTGACCGTCACCGGCGCAAACTGGCGCGGCCAGTCGGCCAATTCGATCGGCTCCGATTGCGCGCCGGCGGAACTCATGCGTGACGCAAGCCGATAGAGCGCCTCGAAGTTGCCCATCGCAAAGGCCGGGATCACCATTTGCCGAATTTCCTTGAGTCCGCAGAGTGCTTTCTGAAGTCTGCCTGCATCCGCTGCCGCAATGTCAAACATGTAGAACGGAAACAAGCTGTCGCCTTCACTCTGCCGCTCCGGAAAGCCAAGCGGCAACTTCCCCAGATTCGCAACGGCATCAAGTCGAACCACGGACTCGCATTCCGCGCAGACTTGGATCAGCGAGCCGTTTTCCGGCAGTTCGTAGCCGCAGTTGGTGCAGCGATGCAGTTCGATTTCGAGGGCGCCGAATTCCGTCGAAGCGGCGTCGACTTCGGGCAAATCGAGATCGTCGGCGGGACTGACTTCCCCGCTGATGGCATCGACGAGGTACGATTCTTTGCCGCGACAGAGGTAGTACGGCATGTAAATCACGCTCAGTTCGCCGCCGAACAAGTGCGACTGGTTGCGCTTGATTCCGGTCTGCGAAAGACGGTCGAGATTGCCGGCGGCCGCGCGGGCGTGATCGAAAGCTGACTTCGCCTCGAGACGAATCGGCCAGATGGCGAAATCTTCGCGCAGATAGTCGGCAGTTATCGGGTACAGCAACGCGATCTGCGGCCGCACACCGAGCGAGGCCGGAAAGGCCGCCGCCCTTGCATCGGCGGGAAGCGTGAGGGTGTATGGTGACAGGCTCACCTCGGTCGCCCGCTGTTCACGCTCGACGACCTCCTCGCCGCGTTCCCAGTCAGGAATATCGTAGCGCTTCTCGATGCGGTTGCGCAGGCGCAGCAGCATCGCCTCGACGCGCCAGTACGGGAAGTAGACGCCGGTAATCTCCGGGGGCGTTGACGAGAGGGTTCGCCCTGCTTGCTTGAGATAGCGATCAAGGAAGAAGCGGACCTGCAGGCGTTCGACGCGCGGCTTGAGGACGAACGCCGGCGGCGCGGTGGACGGTTTGATGCGCACCGCCGAGCCACAATGGGCACAGCGGGTGGTCAGGAAGTTCGCCTCCAGCCGCAGAATCCCGCCGCAGCCGGGGCAAGTGGTGCTGATGCAGTAGCCGCTACTGCTGCGTGGCGGAGCCATTGTCGACGGCCTTGCCGCAGGAGCCGCAGAAGCGCGAGCCCGGAATCAGTTCGGCCTGGCAGTGCGGGCAATGCGGCCGCGCGTCCAGCTTGGCGCCGCAGTGGAAGCAGAACTTGGCCTCGCTTGGCAATTCCTGCCGGCAACTCGGGCAGGCGTTCTGAATCACCATCGGATTGCCGCAGCGATAGCAGTACCGCGATTGCACCGGCGTGTCGGTATGGCATTTCGGGCAGGTGACGGTATCCAATGGTTGGGTACGCAGTTCGACTTGATCGGGCGCGAAGACACGCGACATTAATGCCGGCATCATCACGCCGACGCCCGCCGCCATGCCGACGGTGCTGCCGGTTTCGCCGGCGACGCCGGAGGTGGCCAGGCCGCGCGCCATTTCGAATTTGAGGAATTTGTCCAGATCGCCGACCGCCTCCATGCCGGAGCGCTGGTCGATCAGTTTGGAGACTTCCTCGGGAGGCGTGATCGAGGCGATGTAGAAATCGATCAGTTCCAGCCCGTATTTTTCGAATTCGTTATCGACCCGCTGCTTGAACGCCAGCGCCAATTCGTCGTACTCGCGCGGCAGATCCAGAATCGAATCGAGCTTTTCGCCGAGCATGTCGTTCATGCGCGCCACGATAACGTCGCGGAGATAGCCCTGGATGTCGTCGGTGGTATACTTCGCCTGACGTCCGACGATCGTATTCAGGAACAGCAGCGGCTGCGCGATCTTGATCGTGTATGCGCCGTGCCCGCGCAGGCGAATCAGTCCCAACTTGCTGTCGCGGAAGGTCACCGGATGCCGGGTGCCCCACTTCAGGCTGATGAAGGTCTTGAGATTGATGAAGTAGACCTCGGCACGAAACGGCGATTCAAAGCCCCACGGCAACGACAGCAGACGGGTCAGGATCGGGATATTCAACGTCGTCAAGGTATGTCTGCCAGTCGTAAACAAGTCGCAGGCGTGGCCGTCCTTGAAGAAGATCGCCATCTGGCTGTCGCGCACGATCAACTGCGCGCCCAGCTTGAAGTCGGCCGATCCTTCCTGCGGGATGCGGTAGATCATTTCTTCGCCGGTGGGGTCAAGCCATTCAATGATTTCCATTGCAATCGACATACGATTCCCTCGCAATTCGGGTACTCTGACATTGTCGGCACCGGCGCGCTTCCGCTTGATTCGGAGCGGGCTACAGCATTAGCGCTGTTTGCCGATGAAACAGGATATGCCGACACAATCCGCCATTGACCAGTCGCGCTCGCTCAGTCGCGTGCAGGAGCTGCTGCAGACGGGGCTGGCGACGGAGGCGGCGCTGTTGTGTGAGTCGATTCTGGGCGATCTCCCGACTGATGCCGCCGCGCTGCGGCTGATGGGAGAATGTTGTCTGGCGCTGGGCGACTTCAAAGGGGCGTGGCATTACACTGACTGCGCTCTACGATCGGAGCCAAATGATCCGGAGACGCTCAACAATGCCGCCGTTCTCTGCTTTCAGGGCCGGCAGTACGAGACGGCATTGAATCTGCTGCACAAAGCACTGTCGCTGCGGCCCGACTACGCCGACGCCCACCAGAATCTGGCTGCTGTGTACGGGCGCGTGACCCTCGCCGATACCAAGGCAGCTATCAAGACGCACCAGTTGCTGCGGACCTTGCAATGGTTCTCGGCGAATTGCGCGGATGACGAGCGGGCGGAAATTGTCGTCGAAAATCGCCGATTGCGGCAGACTCTGCTGGCAGAACACCACAATCGCTTTGGTGCTTCCAAGCAGCGCATTCTGCTCTACAGCCCGAGTCTGAAAATGGGAGCGCTTTACTATATCTTTGAAAGTTGGCAGCAATGCCTGGAGTATTTGGGGGTGCCGGCCAAGTTGGTTACGACTGATGATGATCTTAAAGTATCACTTGAAGCATTTCGCCCCACGACCTTGATTTCTGTGGATACGGAAGCGGTAGTGACTGCTCCATTCGACCGGGTGCTCTCCGAGTATTCGCGCACCAAATCGCTGCGGCTAGGTTTGTGCTCGGAGTTTCGCGGCAATGAGCGCGACGCCGATTTCCGCATTACGTTTCATCTGGATCCGTCGCGTGATGAAGTTCTGGCTAGGCAGACGACCCCACTTTTGTCGCTGCCGTTTGCCTTCAATCCGCTGATTCACTTTGCACAACCGGCGTGCGAGTTGTGGGACTTCGCTTTCGTCGGTACGAACTCGGAGTTGAAGCTTCAGGAGACGACCGATTATCTGTTACCGATTGTGCGCAGCCACGGCGGGATTCTGGCCGGTACCGGCTGGCCGGGACGGTTTATGAATCTCCGCCAGAGTGAAGCGGCGCTGTTGTACGGATTTGCCGCGATCTGCCCCAACTATCATTTACGGGCGCAGATCGAGCGGTTCAGCGAGGTCAACGAACGCACCCACGTTCTTGCGGCGGTTGGCGCGTTTCAACTGGTCGACAAGCCGGCGGCGCTGGGTTCACTTTATGACGAATCGGAATTAGCAATTGCTAACTCGCCGGCGGAGTACGTCAAGCTCTTTGCCCACTTCCGGAGTCAGCCGCAGGAACGGCGACAGATGGCGACAGCGGCGATGCGCAAGGCGTGGTCGCGCTTCTCGCAGTTCCATGTTCTCGCGCGAGTGCTGCGCTTTCTCGACGGTCAGGCTTCTTCCCCATTGCGATAATATTCACAAATCTCGATAATCTCCGGCGCGTAGAAAGAAGATTGACTTGCAACCGTGCCCGCGTGCACGTTACCGTGAAGGAGATTGATTATGATGGTTCCCCAGGCTGTTGCGGACAAACTGAACGCCCAGGTGAAAGAGGAATTCTTCTCGTACTGGACCTACCTGCAGATGTCCTACAAGCTGAATGAGATGGGTTTTAACGGTTTCGCCAAGTGGTTTGAGAAGCAGGCCGGCGAAGAGATGGCGCACGCCACCAAGATCGCGCACTACTTAGTTGAAGTCGGCGCGCCGGTGAAATTGGCGACGCTGGAGACGCCGAAGGCCGATTACAAGTCGGTGAAGGAGATCGTCGAGACGGCGCTGGAGCATGAGAAGAAGATCACGCGACTGATCAACGAATGCGCCGATGTTGCGGAAAAGGCCAATGACCGTGCGACGGCGAATTTCCTGGCGTGGTTCATCGATGAGCAGATTGAAGAAGTAGCGACGGCGCAGAAGTTGCTTGACCTGGTCAGTGCCGCCGGTGATCAGCGGATTCATTTGCTGATGATTGAGGGCCGCATTTTCGAGTTGCGCGGCTAACCGCGCCCGCGTCAAGCGAGGAGACACGCAAACGGTCACCCTTGCGGGTGACCGTTTTGTTTCGGGGGGATTAGCTCATGGAGTGCAGACCGACGCGGTTGCCTTCGGAGTCGATAACGAAGGCGAAGAAGCCGATCTCCGGGGTGATCTGGGTCTTCGGCACTTCGACTTTGCCGCCGGCCGCCTCCACGCGCGCGAGGATCGGCGCCAGATCGGGATTGCAGTTGAGGTAAACCCGGGTGCCCTGGCCGCTCGGTTTCACTTCGCCGTGCTGGATGACCGCGCCGCCGACCTTGCCTTCATCGGCGGGCAGAAAGGCCATGTCGCAGCCGCCCATATTTGAGGTGTGCAGCGACGAACCGAGAATCGTTTCGTAGAATTTGACCGCCCGCTGGAAGTTATTCGCGGGGATTTCAAACCAGTTGATGGCATTACGCTTGCCGTCCGCCATAGCGGCTCCTTTCCTTGAATTCAATACCCAATAGTGGTCTACATGGGTATACGATTAGGCACCGCGGTGGTTTCGGTCAATCACATTTACACCCTTCCTCGCAATTGTGACATGCATTCAGAGCAGCGCCGCGGCGGGGCTTAGCCCTGCATCAGCTTCTCCAGTTCCTTGAACTGCTCGCTGAAGTGCGCAAGCTGGCCGGTGGCGGTCGCGAGAGCCTTGGTTTTATTCAGGTACTCGCGGGCGCCGTCACGATCCCCCTGCTCCAACTGATGGCGGCAGATGTTGATTCCCATCGTGCACAGATTGAGTGCCGGAAAGACGCTGCTCATGCGGCGGATCGGGCTGCGATCCGACAGGCTGGCCATAGTGCCCTGGTAAAGATCGAGGCGCGCGGAGTCAAAGGCCCGGCGCACAGCCTCGGGGTCATCCTGCGGCTGGGTCAGAGTCGGATCGAATCGAAAATAGGCGCCGGCGAGTGCCAACTGGCGGCGGCAGTGCGGCGAGAGGTTCTTATTATAGACGGTCAGAGCCGGCGTCAGAGGCCGTTGGAGCGAGGAATCGGCAATCCGGGCAGCCCAGCCCTCGACCTTCTGGCAGGCGATTGTCACGACCTCCCCCTCGATCGATTGATACGGCTTCAGATTAGCGGCGACGCTGTCCGGCACCGGCAGCGGCAGATTATAGCGGGTGGCGATGTAGTGCGGGTACCAGGCGGTGTTCATCAGACTGAGATTGACGATCGCGACGTCGGGGCGCAGATTGCGGCTGGATTGCAGCATGACGGCCGGATAGGTATCGAGATCGCCGTTCGTGAGCAAGATGGCATCCGGCGGCAGGTTTTCCAGCACCCAGCGATTGTATTCGATGATGCCGGGTGAAAAGAAGTTGTTGTGATCGAGAGCGGCGAGCGCCCGGTTCTCCCATTCGCGATCGCCGCGGCGGATGGCCTCGGTCCAGATGACCAGCCAGGCATTGCCGTCAGTGGAGTCGCAGGAAATAGCGGCCTGGGCATGGGTCCAGACCGAGTCGAAGCTGCTGGGGCCGCTAGAGACATGAATCGGGTTGTAGACTTCGGCGAGCACCGTATGCGCAAACGAATTGCAGGCATCGAGTTGGAGCGTGCGGTACGCGTGATAGATGGCATCCTGTTGCCGGTCAAGCCGCCGCGCGGTCTCGGCCAGATAGGCGGAGCATTGGGCATTGCGCGGATCGGACTGCATGACGGAATTCAGCGACTTGTAAGCGCTGTCGAGTTGATTGCTGTAGAACAGGTCGACGCCGAGCGACATTTTCTGAGACATCGGCGCGTGTTGGGAGCAGGAAATCAAGACGGCGAATCCGACCGCGACAAGGGGCGTAAGCGAGCGATACATGATGTGACCTCCTCACAGATCGTATATCTTGTACTCCATTATTCTAACGGAAGCTAGCGAAACGAATCAAGGTATTTGTCCGCAAATCTTTCAAATGGCGAGCAAAATTGTACTCATCATTCGATGAAAGCAGAGTGTTAGCGTCTTCACTCGGCGACGGCGTGACAAGTCACATGCATCAATCGACGTCGAATTCCGAATCCAGAATATCCTTTCAATCGTGATTTTCCTGGAAGCAGTAATCGTAACTTTTGTTCGTCGCATGCGTATCTTGTCGCAAGGAGGACAAATGAATCCAGCAATTCACGCAGCGATCGCCGCCCAGCAGCGACGGCAGCAGCAGGAGGAAGAGCAAATGAGCGGATACAATGCGGCAGACCTTGAAGGTTGGGAGTTCAAGATCGTGCGCTCCGCCACGGGCCGGTTCCGGAATTCCGAAGTCGTCAAGCAACTGATCGCGGAGGAAGCCCAGAACGGCTGGGAAATGCTCGAGAAGTTTGATGATTATCGCATCCGTTTCAAGCGCCGGATTGAAAAGCGCGCACTGCATTCTGGCGGCGCGATCGACCCCTACCGGACGCAGTTTGGCATGGGACACTGGGTCGGACCGATTACCGGGTTGGTGGTCGCGTTGTTGGTTGCCGGTATTGCGTTGTTCGCCAGCGGGCAGGCCAAGGGGGAGATGTCGCCGATGCCGTATGTCATTCTGGGCGTAATTGTGCTGTTGGCCGTGGTTGTGGTTGTGATGCGGCGCGGACGATCGTAACAACGGAGTCTGCGGGGGCGTTGGTTACGCACCGGAAGGAAGTCCGGTGCGTCGGATGATTTTGATTAGCTCACGATTTCACTTTCATCACTGAAGGTTTTCTGTTTTCAAGGCGTCTCCTGCAAAAGAGCGCCTAATCCGGATCAGGCATAACCCCGACGCGGCTTGAGAGCTGCCTCAAGCACGGCACCCGCGTATTGCTGCGATGAGTCACGGTACCTAGGATTCGGTGACCGGCGGCTGCTGGGACGTCATCAGCCGCCGGCTTAG
>JADYYF010000066.1 GCA_020853795.1 Candidatus Zixiibacteriota bacterium | reverse complement strand
ACGCGCGCCATGACCGAGTCCAGGTTCTTGCGCTGTCCCATTAACGGGTAGTCGATGCCGACCAACTGCACACCGTCGATTTCGACCACCTCGTCGCGCAGAATCCGCAGCTTCAGTCCTGACAACGCTTCCAGCGATTTGTCCAACCCGACGTAGGTCTCATGGTTGCCGGTGATGAAGTATGTTCCCAGCGGCGCCTGGAGTCCATCCAATGGCTGCGCCAGTCGCCCCAACTCCGGACCGCTGCCGTCGAACAAGTCGCCAGTGATCACTACCATATCCGGTTTCTGCGCATTGGTCAGTTCGACAACCCTGCTCAGGAAACCTTCCCGCAGGATCGCCCCGATATGCACATCCGAGATCTGCGCGATCTTCCGCCCCCGCCACGCCTCCGGCAGATCGCGAATCGCGACCGTCAGCGGCCGCACGACCGGATTGGCGGCGTTCCAGAGCCCGTAAATCGAAAATCCGATCGCCGCGAAAAACACCACTGCGGCCACGGCGCGTTCTGTGGCGACACCGTTGATCCCCGACACCCGCAGCAACAGCACTAATATCCAGGCGGCGAGGCACGCGATCAGCAGGTACACAAACACGCCCGTCCACACCGACGACAGCAGGTAGGGAATGCGCGTGGCAAGGTTCTCTCTCCAATGGATCAGCAGCAAGCTTCCGATGAAGCTCACCGACAGCACCAGGAGAACCCAGCACAGCGCGCGCCGGAGTGCCCCCGGTTCGATGTGCAACAACTTGACGAGTGTAAGGTAGAGTCCCCCGTGGGCGGCGACGACGATCAGCGAGGCGAGTGTAACGAAGATGACAAACGCGGAGCGCATGCCTTCTTATACGCGATCACGCAGCGAAATTCAACGTTTGTGTAGAAATATCGGCCGATGGTTTTTCCAAGAAGAGACTCCGTCAGGTTGGTCGACCTGACGGAGTTCTTGAATTCTAACTTCAGCCGAGTCTTCTGTGAACTAACACCCGCCGCAAGGACCGGGGCCGCCGGCGAAGATGTAGTTGATCAGGTAGACGGCGTCGGAGACGCTGACATTGTCATCGCAATTGACATCGCCAGTGCGCAACGGATTCGGTGCCGGGCCACCGCCAAAGACGTACGAGATCAGGAAGACGGCATCCGAGACGTTGTACCGCCCGACGCCATCGGGGCCGGCGCAATTGCCGGTGTAGAGGCTCAGGAAGCCGTTGTCGGCAGCGACATAGATAACATTGCCTTGAACCGCCAGACCCCAGACCCAGCCGGGGTTTGTGTCGAAGTAGCCGGCACGATACGGAGCCTCGGGATTGACGATGTTGATAACCTGCACCCCCCGGGTATAGTCGGCAAGGTAGAGATAGTCGCCAACGATTCTCATCTCGCGCGTGAAATCGACCGAGTCGATATCCGCGACCGGAAGCGGATTCTGCGGGTCGGTGATGTCGTAGACGCGCAACACGCCGTAACGAGATGGTTGATCAGAATCCTGCGCCAAGAACATGTAGTTGCCGCGGGCAGCGAGCCCGGCGTTCCAGGACAAACCCGGAGCGAAGTTTGCGATGAGAGCGGGCGACTGCGGAGTCGTGAGATCATAAATCGAGACGGTACCGCGCCAGGAAGAAACGTAGAGACGATTGTTGTTCAGGTGGAGGTAAAGAATTCCCGGGTCGGGTAGACGATTGACCATCGTGGGCAGCGCCGGGTTACTGACGTCGACGACAGCGATGCCGGAATCGTTGGCAGCGACATAGACGTATTGATCGTAGACCACCACGCGCCGCGCTTGTCCCGGTGTCTCGCAACTGCCGAGAAGCGACGGGGCGGTGGGCACGCTAAGATCGAAGATCAGCAGACCGAGAGTGCTGTCAGCAACGTAGGCGTAATTGTCCCGCAAGGCAATACCCATCGCATCGCCGGGCGTATCAGCGGCGGCAACGACCTGCAGGTTCTCGGGATCGGAAATGTCGATGACCTGAATCCCGGCGATCCCGTTCGCTTCGATCGCATAGTTGCCCAGCAATTCCACGTCATAGCCCATTCCGGGGATTTCATAGCGCCAACTCTCACTGGGCGCCAATGGATCAATCATCTCGTAAGTGATGAGTCCTTCAGCCCAGCAGGGAATATGAGCCTGGTCGGCATCGAACTGAAGATGACTGCCATAACCGGTGGTATTCCAGGTTCCGACGATCGCCGGCGCGGTTGGCGAAGCAATGTCGACGATCTTGATTCGTGAGCTGCCGCGGATGTAGGCATAGTGATCCCGAAGCGTGATCGACGTCGGCCAGAAATCGGTGGTATCGAGCGTCAACTTCGTGACGCGCGAGGGGAAACGCGGGTCGCTGACGTTGAAGACCAGCAAGGCTGAATCCTGCCGATTGGTCACGAAGGCGTAGTTGTTGCGGACTTTGACATCCCAGGCATCTCCGTCACAGGCGGCCTTGCTCAGCCATTGCGGATCCGACTTGTTGGTCACGTCGACTACGTTCAGGTTCCACTCGTCGGTGACGTAAGCGTAGTTGCCCACGACGTCGACATTGATCGGCAGCATCGGCACGTTCTCAAAAGCCGTGAGTATCGGCGCCATCGGGTTGGAAATGTCAAACACCTCGATCCCGGAATGTTCGTCGAGCACCGACTGGCACAGCGCGTACAGGTAATTGTCCTGAATGTCCATTCCATAGCAGTTGGCGGTACCGACCGGCGGAAATGTCTGGAGCAGTACCGGCGCTGCCGTCACATCCAAGACCAGCAGGCCCTCATGGGGAATCAGGGCGAACAGCGTATTGCCGACAACGGCCAACTCCAATTCGGAGGCGGGGTGGAGATATTCATAGAGCACGACCGGTGCAGCGGTGTTGGAAATATCGACCACTTGAAGCCCATAGTACATCCAGCAATAGGCTCGATCGCCGGCAACCACCGCATTCGCGATGCCTTGCCAGAGCGCCAGGTCGCCCAGCGTTACCGAGAGTTCGCTCAACTGCGCGTCGCGCTCGTTGACGTTCAGACCGCCGCTTCTGAGCAGCTGCGTTATTGATCGTAGCTCGTCTACATTTTGCTTTGAAGCGTCGATTGGCATGTCGATCGCCGTAACCTGTACGGCAAAGAACAATACCACGACGGTGACAAAGAGCTTCAATGCCAATGCCGATCTCATCTATGCCTCCTCGGCTGTCACCGGGCGCGCCGCGCCCTGAAGCAGACTTTCAATGTGATTTGAGTTACTTTGTAAGACTAGCAAACGTTGGTCTTTAAGTCAAGTTTGAATTGGGAGGTTGCAATATCTGCCGTTAAACTGTGCGACCGGGGCCGGCATTACCTGCAATTGGGGCGTGAGCCGGTCGGTGCGTTCGGGGAAAAAACGAAACCGGCGGGTTGTGAAACCCGCCGGCCATTTATTGAGCAAAACCCCTGGAATTTTGCCGAGATCGCGATCTAACCCTTCGGAGCCGCTTCCTTCTTCGGGGTCTTCTCGTGAATCGCCTTAGCGTTCTTCACGGCTTCTTCAAACTTGAAGCCCTTGAAGGTCGGCGACTTCTCATTATGACACTTCACACAGAGTTCGTTCTTCGGCTCGACCATGCCGGAGGCCAGCGCCAGCGCCTTGTCCTTCATGACCTTTTGAGCCTTGTATTCCGAACCCGGACCGTGGCACGACTCGCACTGCACACCCGTCAGCAACGTCCCATCCGCCAACTTGCCGGTAGAATGGCAACCGATGCACTCTTCTTTCTTCTGCTCTTCGGGTTTGAGCTTGTCCCAAGCCTTGGCATGGGTCGTGGTCAACCAAGTCGTGTGCTCCACCTTATGGCAGATCTTGCACTTGTCAGCGCCGACATAAGCAAACGTCTTTTTCGCTTCCGCCGGCTTGGCGGCGTCCTGCGCCATCAATGACACGAACATGAACGCCATCACAGCAAGCACGATCGTTGCCACCACTGTCAATCTTTTCATCCTGTTACCTCCTCCAGAGTTCTCTGTGGTCATCTTGCCATTTATACATCAGAGCTCAAATCAGGACGAAGATATTTACAGTATTTCTGTTGTCAAGGGAAATAAATACCAAAATAGCGCTGTTTGAGTCCTGTCTCATAACATTATGTCAAACAACTTCTTAACTTACACCCCGCAATCCTGACCAATAAATCACCCGAAATCGCCACGCTAAAAATTTCACAAAGTTTATCTTTTGAGTCCAAGATGGCCCTGTCGCCCTAATCCCCGCGCCGGTTATCTTTTTTGTTGATTTCGGTTTGAGGAGGATTTAGGTTACGCCCTAATTTGGCTGGGCGTATTGTGCCCATTGCTAACGGATTAGGATAATGGACGACTTTCCATGGAGGAAGATGCAAAAGGCTATCTCTTCCGGGACTAACTTTGCAATAACTTTAATTGGGAGGTATTAACCTTGCGAAAAGCCATAGTTCTGTTGACCGCGCTGGCTCTTCTTCTCAGCATGGCTTTGCCGGCACTGGCGTATGATCAGACCGGACGGCTGGGGTTGAGCTACCGCTTCGGCTTCCATACCGTCATGAAGGATCCGTGGAAACTCCGCTGGATGCATGGCGGCGAAGCCAAGTTTGTGTTCCACAAGAATTGGGCGGTCGGCCTGACCGGCACCTACGCCAGAACCCAGAAGGGTGTCCTCGACGTGAACAACGCCGGACTGCCGGTCTACCGCGAGCCCTCCGATGATGAGAGCTTCCTTAAGCTTTACAACTACATCCTCGAATTAGGTCCGACCTACAATGCCACGCCGAATGACAAGTGGAACCTGTTCTTGACGGCCGGCGCCGGTATCGGCTACTGGGCGGTCAAGGCAGGCGATGATGTCGTGAAGCTTACCGGTCTCGATGGTCGCCCGTTTGACCTGAAGGATCAGCGCTTCACCGTCATGTTCGGCGGCGGCGCCGAATACTTCCTGATCGACAACTTCTCGATCGGCGCAGCGTTGCGTTATCACATCTTCACCGACATCCTTTCCGGCTTCCGGGACAACGAGGCGCGGAAGGGTTTCGAGGAATCGCTCGACATCCACAAAGGACTGTTGGAAGGCGGCGCGTTTGCGACGGCCTATTTCGGCAAGTGCAAGGATGACGATCGCGACGGCGTCTGCAACGACGACGACAAGTGCCCCGACACGCCTCGTGGCTGCAAAGTCGATGAATTCGGGTGCCCAATCGATTCCGACGGCGACGGCGTTTGCGACGGCCTGGATAAGTGCCCCGATACACCGAAGTGCGCCAAGGTCGACCTGAACGGCTGCCCGATCGATACCGACAAAGACGGCGTCTGGGACGGCTGCGACAAGTGCCCGGATACTCCGACCGATTGCAAGGTTGATGCCGACGGCTGCCCGCTCGACTCCGACAAGGACGGCGTGTGGGATTGCCGCGACAAGTGCCCGGATACGCCGACCTGCTGCAAGGTTGACGCCAATGGCTGCCCGCTCGACTCCGATAACGACGGTGTCTGCGACGGCTGCGACAAGTGCCCGGGTACCCCGGCCGGCTTGACCGTTAATCCGGAAGGCTGCCCGACCGACTTCGTCTATCCGGAGAAGGAACTTATCCTGCGCGAAGTGCAGTTTGTGGTCAATACCTGGACGCTGACCTCCAAGGCCAAGACGGCATTGGATGAGGTGGCCAAGTCGCTGGCGGCGTTCCCGCACGTGCAGATCGAAGTCCAGGGTCATACCGATTCCTCCGGCAAGAAGGAATGGAACGACACGTTGTCGACCAACCGCGCCAAGGCGGTCTATGACTACTTCATCTCGAAGGGCATCGAAGCCTCGCGCCTGACCTACAAGGGTTATGGTCCGGACAAGCCGAAGTACGACAATGCGACTGCGGAAGGCCGCGCGCAGAATCGTCGCGTCGAACTTGTTCGCATGAACGACTAACGTTCGAATCTACAGGCAGCGCGCAGCGCGCTGTATCTGACTAAGCAAAAGCGTCCCGGGAGACCGGGACGCTTTTGT
>JADYYF010000065.1 GCA_020853795.1 Candidatus Zixiibacteriota bacterium | reverse complement strand
CGCCGGCAGCACCGGTTTCGACCTGAAGCTTGGATGATGCGGAAGATGCAAACGGCTCGATGGCTCCACTGCGGGCGGTGTCGAGCTTGGCTTCGGCAAAGACTTTGGGACGCAACGTGGCAATTTGAGGCGCAGTCTTGAATTGCACGGTCAGATTGACCTTGCCGCCGTAGGCGGGACGAGTGACACAGAGGCGGCCAGTGCCGTCGATTTCGACCTGATTGCAGTCGGCGGCCAGTCCGACGCCGAGCATACCGGCAACGCGGCCGAAGAGTGCACGGCCGTAGAAATTGGCGGTGCCGAGCACGATTTGCGGCAACTTGGATTTGACCAGCTCAGCCAAGATATCGGCATAGGCGTCGTCATGGAAGCGATCGAATTGGGCGTTTTCAACGATATAGCAGATATCGACGCCGGCTGCATTGAGCTCTTTGGCGACGACTTCTGTGCCGCTGCCGATAACGAGAGCGCCGAGTTTGCCGCCGAGTTTGTCTGCGAGTTGGCGACCGACAGTAACGACCTCAAGTGTCGCGCCTGCCGGCGCACTTCCCTTCTTTTGGGCAAAAATCAGAACTTTCAGATCACTCACCTTGATTCTCCTTGATCGCATTGGCCGCCATGACTGCCGCGTTGTAGACCTTGAGAAACGGGGTCTGGGCTTTCATGGCAGCGCTCACCACATCTTCGTACTCGGGGCTGAATTTACGAATATCGCCGCCGAAGTAGAACTTGATTTTTATCGGGCCGTACTCGGTTGAGACGGTCTTGAATTCGTACTGCAATTTCCAACGCGACTCGGTGCGGAAGCGGACGCCCGCCGTCGACGACTCGCGCAGGATGATTCGCGCCAGACTTGCCGCGGCGGCGCTCTCGGCAATGACGGTGATCTTGTGCGCCGGACGGCTCTTCTTCATCAAGATCGAAGTCACGAAGACATCGAGCGCACCACTTTCCAGGAGACGCTGTTGGAGATGGCCGATGTTCTCCGGGGTGGCGTCATCGATATTGGTTTCGACAATGGTGACGGAGTCGGTATCGAGCGGGAGCCGCTGCTGCCCGACGATCAAGCGAATCAGATTGGGGCGGTCGGGCAGGTCGATGGTGCCGGCGCCATAGCCGGTCGCTTCGACGGCCATATTGAAGCCGGGGGCATACTCAGCCAATTCCAGAATCAGGGCCGCGCCGGTCGGGGTGGTCATTTCGCGGTCGTTATTGAGGCGCCGGGCCGGGAAATTCTTGATGATCTCGAGCGTAGCCGGCGCCGGCAGGGGGATCATCCCGTGCGCCGACTGAATCAGGCCACTGCCGAGCAGGATTTCGGAAGAATAGAGCTTGTCGATTTGAAGTTGTTGGAGACCGGCCACGGTAGCGACGATGTCGCAGATGGCATCAACGGCGCCGACTTCATGGAAGTGGATTTTTTCGATCGACACCGCGTGCATGCGCGCCTCGGCTTCGCCGATGCGGCGGAAGACGGCGAGCGACTTCTCGACTACAGTGGAATCGAGGCGCGAATTCCGCAGGATTTTCTCGATCGCCGAGAGGTGCCGATGCGGGGGATCGGTTTCGCCGGATTCGAAGCGCACCTTGATGCCGTGCAGGCCGTGCTTCTTGACCGATTCACTGACGAGTTTGACGCCCGGCAAGCCCAGCAGGTCGAGTTGAGATTGAAGATGCCCGGCTGGACAACCGGCATCGATGATGGCGCCGACAATCATATCGCCGGCAGCACCGGAGAAGCAATCGAGATAGCCGATCTTCATGTATTTGACTCGCAGGGGTTTCTAAGCGCAGACATTGCCACGTCTCACTTCAGCGACTGGGAGGCGGAGATGATGCGGATTGCGGCGATGGCCGCGCCGAAACCGTTGTCGATATTGACGACGGTGACGCCGGAGGCGCAGGAATTCAGCATCGCCAAGAGCGCTGCGACACCGCCGAACGAGGCGCCGTAGCCAATCGAGGTCGGCACGGCGATAACCGGTACCTTTACGAGACCGCCAACGACCGAAGGCAACGCGCCTTCCATACCGGCAACAACGATGACAACGCGCGCCGCCCGGAGTTGTCGCGAGTGCGCCAGCAAGCGATGGATCCCGGCGACACCGGCGTCATAAACGCGATCGACGGCGTAGCCCAGGGCTTCGCAGGTCACAGCGGCTTCTTCGGCGACAGCAATGTCGGAGGTCCCGGCAGTGACAACGAGGATTCCGCTGGGGCGCAGTTTGCCCGACTTGCCCAAAGTGGCGCAGCGAGCGTCGGGAAAGTACTTCAGGCGCGGCAGGGAGCGTTTGACAGTACTGTATTTGGCCTGGTCAAAGCGCGTAATAAGGAGTCCAGAGCCGCGCTGGATCATGTTGCGCGCGATGGCGGCGATTTGCGCAGCCGATTTACCCTCTGCGAAAATAACCTCCGGCACGCCGGTGCGCGCGGCGCGGCTGTGGTCGACTTTGGCAAAGCCGAGATCATCGAACTGGGATGATTCGAGGTGTTTGCGGATCTGTTCGAGGGTCAGCTTCCCTGCCTTGAACTGCTTGAGAAGCGATTCGAGTTCGCGGCCGTCGTTCATGCCGCCCGATCCTGCAATTTCTGAAGGAAGTCGTTGAGATACTGCTCGACTTCGGCGTAGGTCTCGACCAGAAAGAGCTTCTGATCGATTTTGCGCCGGCCGGAGATGTAGCGATAGTACCAGCCGATCAGCTTGCGACCACGGCGAATGCCGGCCGGCTCACCGAACTGGTCGGCTAAGCGGCGGACATGTTCGAGGCATACCTGGACGCGTTCTTCCACGGTGGGCGGCTCAGCGGGTTGACCGGTCTCGAGCAGATGCCTGATTTCCCGGTAGATGAAGGGATTTCCAAGTGATCCGGAGGCGATCATCACGCCATCGCAACCGGTTTCGCGCAGCATGCGGATGGCATCATCCGCCGTCCAGACATTGCCGTTGCCGAGCACGGGAATTGTAAGCGCTTGTTTGAGCTCGGCGATATGATCCCAGTGGGCTTCCGGAGCAAAAAGCTCAGATTGGGTCCGCGCATGCAAAGTGATATAGGCAGCGCCGTTGTCTTCGGCGATCCTGCCGATCTCGACGTAGTTGAGTGAACGTTTGTCCCAACCCGACCTGATCTTGATAGAAAACGGGATTGAAATTCTCTTCACTGCAGCGTTAATGATTTCGCCAAGAAGTTTAGGAGTCTTAAGCAAAGCCGCACCGCCGTTTTTGTCGACGACTTTGTGGACCGGACAACCGCAGTTGAGATCGACGGAATTAAAACCAGCTTGCTCGACTGCAGCCGCAGCAAGGGCGATTGATTCGGGCTTGGTGCCGAACAACTGGCAGCCGACATTGGTTTCGCCGTCGTAGCGCCGCATCATGTCCATCGTTCGGCCATTGTCGCGGATAAGCCCTTCCGATGCAATCATTTCCGGAAACGTATAGTCGGCGCCCATGCGCTTGGCGATGATGCGATAAGCGATATCCGAAACGCCGGCAAGCGGGGCGGCGAAAACTGCGGGTCGATTTCTCAAGTTTACCGGTAGCATGTCGAAAATATAACTGAATACGCCAACAGCGGCAAGTCGTTTGCAATTAAGCAGAAAGCCAACCGGAGCACCGGATTCGGGCATTGCCGCAATGTATCGGGCGTAGTGACATGGCGGAAAGGAGCATACGAAATGCCGGAGATCGTCGTCAAGTTTGCCGATCGGGTGATTGAACGGGTGGTGACGGAGAAGGAGCACCTGAGCATCGGCCGCACCTCCGACAATGACATTGTGCTGGACAATCGCGGTGTGTCGCGCCGTCATGCACGGATCGAATTCGGCCGCGAGGGGGTGGAAGTGCTCGATCTGGATAGTCTGAACGGGACGTTTGTGAACCAGATGCGCGTCAGCCGCCAATTCTTGAAGGACTGCGACGTGGTGACGATCGGCAAGTTCGATCTGGTTTACCACAGCGAGTCGCAAGCGGCGGGCAAGATGTCCGATCTCGATCCGACCATGGTTTTGGATACGAAGAAACAGAAAGAGCTGAGCCAGTCGGGGAAAGCCAATCCGCTGGAATCATTTATGGAGACCCGGCCGATTCCCACGCCCCCGCAGAGCGATGCGAAAAGCGATAGAAAGGAGCATCGTTAAATGCCGGAAATCATCGTCAAGTTCGGGGAGAAGGTGATCGAGCGCGTGGTGACCGAGAAGGAGCGCATCTCGATTGGCCGTACGTCGGATAACGACATCGTGCTGGACAACCGCGGTGTTTCGCGCAAGCATGCGCAGATCGAATTTTCGGAGCAGGGCGCGCTCATCATCGATAACGACAGCCTGAACGGCACGTTCGTCAATCACCGCAAGGTGAACGAGCATTACCTGCAGGATCAGGACACGATTACGATCGGCAAGTTCGACCTGGTTTACAATCGTGAAGCCCAGCCGGCGAAGAAGATGTCGGACATGGAAGGAACGATGGTTTTGAGCACGCGCCGGCAGAAGGAATTGGTGGTGCGCGATCAGCAGGACAAGGAAGTGGCGGCAGAACTAGGCGGTTCGGTCCTGGTGGCGATGGCGGGCAACAAGAAGAAGTTCCGGTTGGCCGAGGAGACCACGACGCTGGGCAAGTCGGAGTTCGTCAACGTTCCGGTGCACGGTTTCTGGGTCTCAAAACTGCAGGCCAAGGTAGTTCGCGAAGGCGATTCATTCACGATTGTCAACGTCGGTCATGGCGGCAAGACCAAGGTGAACGGCGAGGCCATCAATACGGCGACCTTGAAGAACGGGGACATAGTCGAAGTCGGAAAGTCCGTGTTTCGGTTTATCGAAGGCTGACAACGATGAAGGTAGCGCTGATTTCGGACGTGCACGGCAATTTGGAAGCGCTCACGGCAGTCCTGGAAGATATTCACAAACAGAGCCGGGCCGACGAGATTTTTTTTCTCGGCGATGCGGTCGGTTATGGCGCCAACCCCAACGAGGTATTGCGGCTGATCAAGGCGGAGTGCCGCGTAAAGATCATGGGCAACCACGACTACAGCGCGTTAGGATTGCTGGATACCAGCGATTTCAATGCCTACGCGCGATCGGCGATCACCTTTACGGCATCAGTGTTGGACAGCGAGTCGGTCGGGGTGTTATCGTCCTTCAAGCTGAAGGATACTCACGGCGACATGTTCCTGGTGCATGCGACGCCGGAGCAGCCGGAAGCCTGGAACTATTGTCTGTCGCTGGGCGAAGCGGACCGGCAGTTTCAACATTTTGAGGAGCGGATCTGCTTTCTCGGCCATTCGCACAAGCCGATCGTGTATGCGCGCAATTTTGCCGGAGAGGCATACAGCATCGGCGGACGGGAGATCGATCTGGAGAAGGAGTATCGTTATATCATTAATACCGGATCGGTCGGGCAGCCGCGCGACGGTGACCCGCGCGCGTGCTACGTGGTTCTCGACGCCGATGCCGGCCGAATTTCTTACCGTCGCGTTGAGTATGATCTGGCCGCAGCCCAAGCCAAGATGGCGGCGGTCGATTTGCCGGAGTTCCTGATCGAACGGCTGGCGAGCGGAAAGTAACAGGTATGAAGAAGTACATCTCTCGATGGGAAACGCTATCCGCACGGCTGAAAGGCGGCATCCTCTACTGGCTGCTGACGTTGTTTGTCATCATTCTCTACCTGCAGAACGTGCAGCCGTTGCAGAGTCTCGAATTGATGATCGAGGATCAGATTCGCTCTTCGCGGCCGCTGGAACCGGACAAGAGTAAGGTGACAGTCGTGGCGATCGACGCCAAGTCGGTCGACGCGGTCGGCACCTGGCCGTGGGATCACGGGCGGATCAGCGACCTGTTGATCACGATTTGTGATTACAGGCCGAAAGCGGTGATGCTCGACTTCCCGCTCGGTGAGCGCGCCGAGGAATTTGCCTCCGGCAATTCCAACCAACTGGCGGAGTCGATGCGCGATTGCAGCAACATCGTACTGCCGTTTGACATCGTGGTGTCGCGCGAGGGCGGTTCATTACGCCCGGCCCCCGATTATTTCCACTTCTCTTCCCTGATGCCGACCAAAGATGTCGACATCGAGAAATTGCCGCGGGTGGTGGCGGCGTTTGTGCCGCCGCGCATTTTTGCGGAGAATGTTGCCGGAGTCGGCTTCCGTTATTTTGAGCCCGACTTTGACGACAAGGTTCGCTCGTTGAATACCGTCGTCAACTTTGAGGACAAAGTCTTTGTCTCGGCGCCGGTGCAGTTGGCGAACCTGTATCTGGGCGGCAACAGCACCAGCTTCGGTTTCTCCGGACGCGGCCGGCTGACGATGAGCGGCCGCGAGCTGCCGACCGATGATCAGGGTCGGCTATTGGTGACATTGCCGGCGGCGGGCAAGGCGTATCAATTGGTGTCGGCGATCGACGTGCTGACCGGCGATGCCGATCCGAGCACGGTGCGCGACAAGGCGGTGATCGTGGCGGCCACCGGACTCGGTGATTTCCAATTTGTGGAAACCGCGCTGGCCGGCAATCTGCCGTCGTACCAATTTTGCGCGGCGACGGCGCAGAACCTGATCGACGGGACGGCGCCGAAGCGGTTTGACTTCCCGATTCCGATCGATCTGCTGTTGATTCTCGGCCTGGGCGCGTTCGGCGGTTTGATCCTGCCGCGCATGGGTCAGATTTACCGCCTCATTGCCCTTTTCATCCTGGCCTTCATCCTGGTCAATATCAACTTCGTGTTATTTGATTCGCTGAACACGGTGATGAACGTGCTGTATCCGATCATCACGGTGCTCCTTTTCCTGGGTGCTTCCATTGTAGTAAGGCCGAGCCGCGAGCGTGAGTTGACGTCGTCGATTAGCCGCGGGCTTGACCTGAAGAAGCTGCTCGACGGCGAGCCGATCGCCACCCGCCGCGATACCGGTCAGGAGATCACATTCGAGGATATTCCGAAGCGGTTGATGCACGACGAGGTGAGTACGCCGGAGGTCTTCAGCGAGACGATTCGCCTCGATTTTGAAGCGGTCAAGCGGGGCGGCGAGCTGGTTTCGGAAGAGACGATTCGCCGGCACGAGACGGGCAAGATGAGAGCGCTGGATCGGACAATGCAGGAAGTGCAACAGGATGTGACCGCGACCGAGGCGAACGAGACCAAGACCTTCATCCCGGACCTGCTCGATGTCGACATGTCGAAGATTCCGGGTTCGCAACCGCCCCCACCGCCGCCGGCCTCGGCCAGGCGCAAGAGCGTTGACGATGAGCTGATCTTGACCGACGAAGAGAAGAAGATTTATGGGGTGCGTTTCTCCAGCGAAGGGCAACCCATGTCGTTCGGCCGCTATCAAGTGATCGAGCCGTTGGGCAAGGGAGCGATGGGCACGGTTTACAAAGGCAAGGACCCGGCCATCGACCGCCTGGTGGCGCTCAAGACGATCCGGCTGGACTCGATTGCCGATCCGTCGGAGCTGAACGAACTGAAGGAACGGCTCAATCGCGAGGCCAAGGCGGCGGGCAATCTTTCGCATCCGAACATCGTGACGATCTACGACGTCGGCATGCAGGGCAACCTGCAATATATCGCCATGGAATACATCGAGGGCTACACGCTGGAAGCGGTATTGAAGCGGAATTTGCAGTTGAACTACCGGATTCTGGCGTCGATCATTATTCAGACTTGTTCGGCCTTGGAGTACGCCCATAAGATGGGCATCATCCATCGCGACATCAAGCCGGCCAACATCATGGTGATGGACGGATTCCGGGTCAAGGTGATGGATTTCGGTATCGCGCATTTTGAATCGTCGAGCATGACGCAGACGGGGATTGCGATGGGGACGCCGAATTACATTTCGCCGGAACAACTGCGCGGCAAGGACGTCACACCGAGTTCGGACATTTTCAGCCTCGGGGTGGTGCTGTACGAGATGCTGACGCACCGGCGGCCGTTTGTCGGAGAGAATATTTCGCAACTGGTGTACAAGATTCTCAACGAGGAGCCGGTGGCCGCGACGGCGATCGATCCGAAGATTCCGCCGTTGTTTGACTTGATCATGAAGAAGGCGCTGGCCAAGGACCCGCTGGAGCGCTACCGGTCGGCGAAAGAATTCGCGGCGGCCTTGGAGGACTTCACGGTGTCATTCGCCAAGAAGCCGGCAATGGCGTAGGGCAGCAGACCCAAAGCCAGGAAATTCGTTGTCAGGGCGCGGTTACCGCGCCCTTTTTACTTGTTGAAGAGGTCTTCGGCGAGCGAGAGGGCGACGCCGGAGAGCATGACTTCGACGCCGAAGCGCGAGAAGTCGGAGGAAATCAGGTCGCGGTTGATGTCGGAGTAGAGCGAGCAGGCGGCCTCGCGTTCGACCACCAGGCCGGAGATGCGGTCGGTGGTTTCGGCGACGAAGGTCACCTCGCCCAGCTCCTCGCTGGCGACGAAGCCGGAGCAATTATGCAATTGCAGGTGAGCGCCGCCGGTGTAGACGACAATCAGGGCGCCGCGATCCTTGCCGAGTTGCGTATCGGGGTAGATTTCCAGCACCAGGGAACGTTTTTCTTCCGCCTGCACGATCTTGAGGCGGTAGTGATCGTTTTCCCAGACGGCCTCAGAGGCGCCGAGCGTGACTTGAATGCGCCGAAGGTCTTCCTGGCTGAACATTTATTCCTTCTTGTCGGGCGCCGCGGACGAGTTCGGGGCGGATGGATCGGTTGTGGTCGACTTCTGGATTTCGTCTCCGGTATCCTTCATGGCCCGTTTGAAGTCGCGGATGCCGCGGCCGAGGCCGGCAGCGATATCCGGTATCTTCTTGGCGCCGAACAACAGCAGCACGATCAAGAAGATAATGATGAGTTCCTGAAAACCGAGATTCGGCATGTTTGACTCCTGATTCCTCTAAATATACCACCAGCGAAAATAGATGATTACCATCACCACAAAGAGTACGCTGACAAAATTGATTTTGATCATCAATCCGAGCGTCAGGGCGATGGAAAACAGGTCGAGGGAAACGGGACTGAATCCGATCGACAGATGCTTCTGAAACAACGTTTTAGCGACGCCCTGGGGCAAGAACTCGCCGATGATGTCGCCCAAGAGTCCCCCGACAATCGCCGCCAGCAGGAGTGAGACAATCAGAAAGACGATCTCGCTCTTTTTCAAGCGGTCACTCCCGATCGCGCATAGGCGAGTATCGACTGAAAGATTTTGAGGCCGTCGGCGGAACCCAGCAGCGCCTCGCTGGCGCGTTCGGGGTGCGGCATCATGCCGAACACATTGCGTCGACGATTACACAGGCCGGCGATATTGTTGATGCTGCCGTTGGGGTTGGCCGGTGCCGTGATTTCGCCTTCCGGCGTACTATACCGGAAGATCACCTGATTGTTGCGTTCTAATTCGGCAACGTCACCCGTGTACCAGTAATAATTGCCGTCGGTGTGGGCGATCGGGATTTTCAGGACTTCCCCAACGGCGAGGCAATTCGAAAACGGCGAGTCGGTCGTTTCACAGCGCAAGTAGACGTGCTTGCAGATAAAACGGAGAGTCTTATTGCGCAGCATCGCGCCCGGGAGCAGCCCGGATTCGAGCAACACCTGGAAGCCGTTGCAGATGCCGATCACAAGACCGCCGTCATTGACGTATTGGATAACCGATTTCATCACTGGCGAGTAACGCGCAATCGCACCGGAACGCAGATAATCACCGTAAGAGAAGCCGCCGGGAAGGATGATGCAGTCAAAACCAGCCAGGTTATGGTCTTTGTGCCAGATGAACTCCGCCTGCTCGCCCAATTGCTCGCGGATAACCATGAAGGAATCATAGTCGCAGTTGGAACCGGGAAAGGTGACAACTCCGAAACGCAATTACACTTCTCCGACTTCGAATTCTTCGATGACCGGATTGGCCAGGACTTTGCGGCAAATCTCCTCAGTCATCGCCTTGAGATTGCCGTTGGCAGTGTCTTTGAAGGTGAGTTCAAAGACCTTACCGGAACGAACATCAAGAACGTCGGCAAAACCCAGTTGTTCCAGGGCATGTTTGATCGTGACGCCCTGAGGATCAAGGACGCCGTCTTTGAGCCGAACCCGGCACACAACCTTCTTATTCTTGGACATCTTTTCTTTCCCGATGGTTTCGACGAGTGTTATTCATGATTCGGACTGCTTCCCGCGCGACGCCGAACAGGACGTAAGCGGCCATAAAAGGAAACAACGCCAGTCGCGGTTTTATCAACAGCGCGATCAAGAATACCAAAATAAAAGCCATGCGCCAACGGTTTTCTCGGCGGTCGAAGCGCTCCGGCAGAGAGTCGTAGAACACGTTGGAGACCATCAGCGCGGAACAGATAATCATCATTCCAACAACGAGTTCCGGGAATCGAATCTCTTGCCAGAGGCTGAGGCTGAAGATGAAGTAAGAGCAGACGGTGATCGCGGCAATCGGGATCGGCAGACCGACGAAGTGGGACTTGGTATGCGGGTCGGCCATGACGTTATAGCGAGCCAAACGGAAAGCTCCAGCCATCATAAAGACGGCGCCGATCATGAAGCCATAGCGGTCGAAGTTGCCGAGACTGGCCGACCAGACGAGAAAGGCAGGAGCGACGCCGAAGGAAACGATGTCCGCGAGGGAGTCGAGTTCTTTGCCAAAGTTGCTGGTACCGCGTGAGAGGCGGGCAACTTTGCCGTCAAGGCCATCGAGGAAGGCAGCGAGGATGACAAACCAAGCGGCGCGCGCCGGCTCGTTGTTGTGCGCCGAGAGGATCGAAAAGAATCCGCACAGCATGTTCCCCATTGTGAAGGCGCCGGGGAAGATGCCGCGGAAATTAGCCATCTTGCGGGAATCGTCCAATGACGCTGACTCCTCCGGCGACACGGTCGCCGATTTTGACCTCGAGGTGGACGCGGTGATCCAGAAACAGGTCGACGCGCGAGCCGAAGCGGATCAATCCGCAGCGGGCGCCGCGGGTGACGGTATCGCCCTCGCGCACGCGGCAAACAACCCGCCGCGCCAGGATTCCGGCGACCTGACTGAAGCGGACATCGCCGCAGCGAGAGGCAATGGTGATTTCGGCGCGTTCATTCTCGCTAACAGCCTGCGGTTCGTAGGCGCGATGAAATCGTCCGGGAATATACTCGACGCGCTTGACCGTGCCGCTGATCGGGATGCGGTTGACGTGCACATCGAACACGGACAGGAATATCGACACCAGATTATACGTTGTCCCGTCGGCAAAGGTGCGCTCTTCGACGACGATCACCTTGCCATCGCCGGGCGACAGGATGCTGTTTTCGCCGGCGGGCGGCGTGCGATCAGGATCGCGGAAGAAGTAGATGACAAATCCGGTACACGCCGTCGCCAGCAACGCCAGAACCATGCCCATATAGGAGTGGGTGGCATAGACCAGCAGCCAGCACAAGAGGGAGGCCAGCGCGGCCGGGACGATGAACCGCAGTCCGTCGCGTTCGATCATTTCAGGCACTTCGCATAGATCTTATCGACATTACGGAAATAATAAGCAAGGTCAAAGCAGGCTTCGACCTGTTGCGGCCGCAGATAGCGAGCGATATCGGGATCGGCTTTGACCAGGTCGATGAAGCGGCCTCTCCCCTGCCAGCCGGCCATGGCATTGCGCTGCACCATGCGATAGGCTTTTTCACGAGAACCGCAAGCCGCGGCCAACGCCAAGAGCAGCCGGCCGCTGAACACCAAGCCGCCGGTAAGCTCAAGATTGCGGCGTGCGTTTTTGGGGTAGACCTGGAGATTAGCGATCACCTGCGTGAACAGATCGAGCATGTAAGAGATGAGCGCGGTCGAGTCAGGAAGAATGACGCGTTCGACGGAAGAGTGCGTGATGTCGCGCTCGTGCCAGAGGGGGATGTTTTCGTAGGACGCGACCATATTGCCGCGCAGGACGCGGGCGAGTCCGGCGATCCGCTCGCAGGTGATGGGATTGCGCTTGTGCGGCATCGCCGACGAGCCCTTCTGGCCTTTCGAGAAACCCTCTTCCATCTCGAGGACTTCAGTCTTCTGGAGAGCGCGGATTTCGGTGGCGAACTTCTCCAGCGAAGCACCGAGGAGGGCGATGGCGGCGATGAACTCGGCATGGCGATCACGCTGCAGGACCTGGGTCGAAATCGGCGCGGCGGCAATGCCGAGCTTGCGGCAGACGGCGGCTTCGATTTTGGGGTCGAGGTTGGCATAGTTGCCGACGGCACCGGAGATCTTCCCGACGGCGACCGTCTTGACGGCATGTTGCAGGCGTTCGCGCTGGCGCTGCAGCTCCATATACCAAAGCAGGAACTTCAGGCCGATGGTTGTCGGTTCGGCGTGCACACCGTGGGTTCGCCCCATGCAGGGAGTCTTCTTATAGCGAATTGCTTTCTTGCGGACTTCGCGGGCGGCGGCTGCGAGCCGGTGCAGGATCAGTTCGCCCGCTTCCTTCAACGTCACGCCTTGCGCCGTATCGACCAGATCAGACGAGGTCATGCCGAAGTGGAGATACTTGGCGGCTCCACCGACGTTCTCGGAGACCGAGGTGAGAAAGGCGATGACATCATGCTTGACTTCGGCTTCGATCTTGTCGATGCGCTTGACCGAGAACTTGGCGTTCGCCTTGAGTTGGTGATATGCGGACGCAGGGATAATACCCATTTGCGCCTGCACTTCGGCGACGGCAAGCTCGACCTTGAGCCAGGTCGCGAACTTGTGCTCATCGGTCCAGAGCTTGCCGATGTCGCGCGGCGTGTAACGCGGAATCATCTGCCTTTCACCTTCTCCCAGTCTTCGAGGAATTTCTTCAGTCCGAGGTCGGTCAGCGGATGCTGAATCAGCTTATCAATGACATTGAAGGGCATGGTGCAGACGTCGGCCCCAAGCAGGGCGGCTTCGACCACGTGCATGGGATGGCGGACGGAAGCGACCAGCACTTCCGTTTCATACGAGTAGTTTTCGTAGATCTTGACGATCTGGTGAATCAGTTGCATGCCGTCGGTCGAGACATCATCGAGGCGGCCGATGAAGGGCGACACGAAGCGCGCGCCGGCCTTGGCGGCCAGCAGCGCCTGCATCGACGAGAAAACAAGCGTCACGTTGACGCCGATGCCCTCTTCGGCGAAGGTCTTGGTCGCCTGCAGTCCGCTCATGATACAGGGACACTTGACGACGATGTTGCTGTGGATTTTGGCCAGGGCGCGACCCTCACGCAGGATGCCCTCGTAGTCGGTCGCGGTGACCTCCGCCGAAATCGGGCCATCGACAACCTCGCAGATTTGCCGGAGGATGTCCTCAAACTTGCCCTTCTCCTTTGCAACCAGCGAGGGATTGGTCGTCACGCCGTCGAGGATGCCGAGCGCCGCCGCCTTCTTGATTTCTTCGATGTTTGCGGTATCGATGAAGAACTTCATCCGCTTTCCTCCAACCTATCGATATTTTACTTTTTCCAAGTACAACCCGTCCGGTGGCGCCGGGAATTTGGCGCGGCGGCGGTCGGGATGTTCGATGATTTGCCGGAACTGTTCCGGTGTCAACTTCCCCAACGCCACTTCGATTTGCGCCCCGACCAGAAATCGCACCATGTGATGCAAGAACCGGTCACCGGTAACCTTGAAATATAGTCGTCGACCGCTGCGCCGCCAAGTCGCTTGTTTGATCGAACAGCGGTTATCGGACTTGCGTGAACGCAGAACGCAGAAACCGGAGAAATCATGGGTTCCCGCAATCATGGCAGCGCAGCGGCGCAAGATGTCCAGATCGGGGTCTTCGCCGAGCTGCCACCAACGATCGTTGCAAAAGGGGGAGCGGCCCAGAACGACCTGATAGCGATACGTTTTTTCATAGCTGTTGCGGCGCGCGTTGAAGTCGAGGTCGACTTCGCGCGAACCCGTGACGAGGACGTCCGGCGGCAGCTTCGATTGCAGGGCCGGCGCGAAGCGCACGGCTGGAATGGTCGAGTCGGTGAGAAAGTTGGCGATGAATTCCTCGGCGTGGACACCGGCATCGGTACGGCTGCAACCGGTAATGACGTGGGGCGTGCCGATGACCTGCATCAGCGCATCCTCAATCAACTGCTGGATCGACACGGCGTTTTTCTGCCGTTGCCAGCCGGCGTAACCGGTGCCGACGAACTGCATATTCAGGAGGATGTTCTTCACCGGCTGAGCACCACCGTCAGCAGGATCAGCAGGGCTGTGAGACACAGGAACAAGCCGTCGGGCCAGCCGAAACGATATTCGCGGTAGAACGTCCGCGGCCGGAGTTCCCAGCCGCGAACGGCGAGGGCATCCGCCAGGATCGACGAACGACGCAGGGCGCCGACCATCACGGGCGCCAGAATCGGCACATAGCGGCGCACGCGGGCGACGGGATTGCCGCCAAAGTCGGCGCCGCGGACGATCTGCGCGGTTTTGACGCGTTGGTACTGGCGTTCGATTTCCGGGATGAAGCGGATCGCCAGTGCCAACGCCATGCCGAAGGCCTGAACCGGCAGGCCCACTCGTCCGAGCGGTTGCAGCAAGCGCCACACCAACTCGGCGAATTCTTCCTGCCGGAGTGAGTGGGCAAAGAAAATCGCAAGCGCACAGAGAATGGCGATGCGCCCGCAGTAGAGCGCACCTTTGACCAGAGCGCTGTGATAGATAGTCAGCCCGAAGATATCGTACGCGAGCGGGTTGGAATCCCGGTGAAAGAGCAGATTTAAGGCCAGCGTGAAGAGCATGAACAGCGCCATGGCGGGCAGGAGGCGTTTGAAGGCGGCCAACGGTGCGCGCGCGACCGACCAGAGTGCCAGCAGGGCCAGCGTGGTCACACCCAGGACGGCCGCTGTGAGACTGGCACTGGCGATAATCGCGATGGTCAGGATTGCCGCCAGTTTAGTATGAGGATCAAGTTGCTGCCACATATACTCAGTGCGGCGAATGATAGGCGATTCGGGGCGGAGAGTCAATCGGGGGATTGGGCGCGTTACTTGGAGAGAATCATCTTGCGAGTCTGCGATTGTTCGCCGATGCGGAGGCGATAGAAGTAGACGCCGGAGGCAAGGGAGGCGGCATCAAAATCGATGCGGTGAGTGCCCGGCTGCGCGGTAGTCTGATTAAGGACGGCAACCCGCTGGCCGAGGATGTTGAAGACTTCCAGAGTCAGCGGCGCTCCGGCCACGCGCGGGCTGACGGTATAGCTGATCACAGTGGCGGGATTGAACGGATTGGGGAAATTCTGATCGAGCGCGAATTCAAACGGCAAGGGGCGCACGTCGACGATCTCACCGGCATCGGTAGCGACATTATTCCGGAGGTAGTTGATCACCCGCCGAAGCACTTCGGTGCGCGTGGCGAAGCCGAGCGCACCCTGGCTGGTGGTGATCGCTTCAGCACCAAACGAAAAGAAGACGGCAACGGCATTGTTCGGCAGCAAGGTGACTGCGCCACCGAGGCCGGTTTCGGTAGCGCCAAAGGTCTTGAGGGTGACGGCCGGTTCGGTTCCGGACAACACGCTGATCACATCGGCATCAAGCTGGTTGGAGGCGCCGATGGATCCGGCGACCCGGAGTTTGAGGCCGCCGGTGATTGGGCTACCGGTGACACCGTCCGCCTCATAGGGGCGCATGTCGCCGAGAAAACGCGCGCCGAGATAGTCGCGCAAAAAAGTCGAGTCAGCCGTCTGCGCAAGCTGTTCGGCGATGTCCTGCCCGGTGAGAAACAGGTGGCCGCCTTGATCGAGGTAGTTGCGCAAGAACGCTACTTCGGCAGTGCTGATGGTCTGCGTCAAATCCGGTCGCGCTGAGCCGGTGAACCAGATGATGATATTGTACTGATTCTGAGAGGTTGCGGGGGTTCCCTGGGCGGCGATGTCCCAGTAGTCGTAGGGCACCAACAGCGAGTCGAGTACAGTCATGTAGAACGTAGCGACATCGCTTGATTGCGGGCTGTCATCGGCATCGACGAGCAGGATGTCGACGCCGCCGACCGGTTGCTGAACGGTTAGCGCGAAAGTATCAGCCGGAACCTGGCTGACGACGGAAAGGTCGAATTGCGCGATCGCGGGCATGATCTCCGGATCAAGGACAAAGGCAAAGGGGATCGAGCTGGTGACCTCCTGCCCACTGCTGATGACCGGGAACTGCGCGGTCGGTGAGAGGAAGCTGATGCCCGGGGTCGCGGTGGTCAGAGTCGCGGTGACATTGCCGGCGCTTTGCCAGTGGTTTTTCAGGGTTAACCGCGCCTGGACAATCTCGCCCGGTTCAAACCGGCCATTGCCGTTGCCGGAAAGCAGATCGGTGAATTCGAGGTTGACGATTTCGAGATAGGTGCGGCTGAAGGTGACATCCAGATTGCAGGTAATTGTCTTGGCCGCAGGATCGCGCCGAATATCCCACACGGATATCTGGTGGGGGGTGTTGTACCAAGACACCGTGTTGGGAGAAGACAGACTTGTGAATTCAGTCTTCTCGCCCAAGACTCCGGGGAACGGATCATCGCCATCACCTTCGTTGATATCCTGCTCCAATTGGAGGAAGCCATCGGCCTGTTCCAGCGATACTCGCAGATGCGGGTAGCGCACAGTATTGTTGGATCCGGCCAGGTTGTCGTCACAATGGTAGATCAGCAGGCCGGCTCCGGGCAGGTACTGGTCGAAGCTCTCCAGCTGGCGGTTTTCGATCAGGAAGTACTCGCGACCGGAGAGCGTTGGCAATTTGATGCGATAGCGAATCGAGTCAGAGACGGCGCTGTGGAGGAGGACGTCGCGAAGGTTAGCGGTAACATCGATGGTGCGGCCGAAGGTGCCGTGCAGCGAATCGAGGACGTGCTTACTCCAGGCGTCGAAATTGGCCGGCTTGCGCTGGCCGAAGTTCCAGGAACCGCCCGCCATCAGCGACCAGCGGCCGAGGCCGGGCTGTGACGGATCGGGGCCGATGTCGTAGAGGTCGGGCAGGCCGAGGACGTGACCGAATTCGTGGGCGTAGACGCCGATGCGCGGCGGTCCGCCGAGAACTTCCTCGGGGACGGCAACGTAGTTGAAACCGCGGGTGCCCTCGTTGGAGAGTACTTGTCCGCCCATATTCCAGCGATGCGACCAGATATGGGTCGTCTGACCGTTCTCTTCGGCGCCAGGTCCGGCGTGGACAATGAAGAGGCCCTCGATATAGCCGTCGCCGTCGTTGTCGTAAGGCGCGAAATTCACGCTTGGGTCGGCGGTGAGCATGGCGTCTTTGGCGAGAGTTTGCGCATTGGGTTCGGCGGTCTGCAAGCCGTTGTCGCCACCGACATAGACGGCATAGCTTTTGGGCATTCGGAACCAGCCGTAGACATCGCCGACGATTTGGAGTTGACCGTAGGAGTTCTCGGAATAGAAGTCGGAGAGAGAGCCGTAGCCGTTACCACCGGGGGCGAACAGGATCTGCCTGACCAACTCCGGAGTGACGTTGGAGACGGAGCCACTGGACGCGGGATTGTCGGAGAAGTCGACCAGGAGCACGCAGACGCGCAAGGTTTCCGCAACCGCAGCCTGGCCCATGGCGGCTTTCGCCATGCGCCGATTCTGGAGATTGAGGGGAGACTGCTGATTGTCGAGGCGACGGTGCCAGTCGGAGAACTTCCGGCTGAACTCCTGCCACTTCCCTTCCGCCTGGAGTTGCTCGCGCAGTTCCGGTGAAATCGTCAAGGCGGCCAGCGGGCGGCTCGCAAGCGAAAGCGTGCCGGAGATCACGGCGAGGGTAAAGAGTAAGGTCAGGGTTTCAGCGCGGAGGAGTTCTCGTAGTGCGCGTGCCGTCATTGGCCGGATCCTCATCCTTTCTGCAGGTAAGACGCGGCGGAACCGGAAATATCCAGTTCACTTGAGTAGAACCATCTTCCGCGTCTGCGAGTTTCCGTCGAAGTTGAGGCGGTAGAAGTAGATTCCGGTGGCGACATCGGCACCGCCGGCGTCCTTGCCGTCCCAGATCAGGTGCTGGGCGCCGGCCGGGCTGTGATCGACATCGTAATGGCGCACCGATTGGCCGAGGGCATTGATGATTTCAAGCGAGTAGCGACCGGCCTTGGGCAGGTAAAATTCGATTTGGGTGGCGGCATTAAAGGGATTGGGAAAATTCTGATTCAGGACGAACGATTCCGGCAAAGTTGAGCCGTTATCGTCGACATCGGTAGCCTGCAGGTAGCGCTGTTGGCCGGCCTGGAGCGCAACGCTGATTTCATCGAGGCTGTTGCCGCTCGCGATGACGAAGCCAAAGCGCGTTTCCGGTTCGGCGAAGGACGATCCATAGAGCGCGGCCCAGTCGGCGACGATGGCGGACAAATCGTCTGGATTGCCGAGTACATGCGCGCGATCGGTATCGGAGAGACTGCCGGACTTATAATCGGCACCGGCCAGCGGCGCGATGGTGATGGCGCCGGGAGGCAGGGCCCGGACACCGACGAAGCGATCAAGGCCAGCGCTGCGGAAGATGAGGTCATCGCCGAAGCGCGCGAGGGATTCGCCGCCGGTGAGGTCGAAGTCGAGAGACAATCCGGCGAACGATACCTGGGCATTGCCTGCCGACGTGGATAGATCAAAGTCGTAAACCAGGAAATTGTTGACCGTGCTCTGCGTGAAGGCGCGGGTAGACTGCAGGACGGCATATTCACCGGCGGAGAACTTCGATTGAATCGTCGTCGACTCCGAGTCATCCTCGCGACGAAGCGAGTCGGCAGCCGTGAAGTCGATTCCCGATGGCATAGCATCGAGAACCTGTCCGTCGCTGGTAACCAGCACAAGTCCCAGATGTGAGAGCAGATCGAAACCGGCGGCCTGATCGTAGAGACGGCGACTGATTCCGTAGTTGGTGACCTCGGCGTTGAGGCGTGAAGTGGCGATGACATCGGCCGCCGCGATCACCGGCTGCGCGAAGGTCAGGGTGAAGTCAACGCTATTGAGGTAGCCGAATTGCTGTGAGTAGAAGTCGATCGTAAACTGAGCGGCTTCGCCCGGCTGGGCAACGTGGTCGACCTTTACGAGGTACGGCGAGCCGGTATTGTTGCCCAGCGCCTCAGACGGCAGGTTGCCGAAGGCGGCGGAACTGGAGAGCAGGTAGACGTGCTGATTGGTCGAGTGCAGGATTCCGGTCAGATTCGTGACCGGCAATGACAGCGGAGAAACCGTGAGCTGAAGCGGAGTGGTCGTGCCGACAGCCAAAATCGAGTCGGCCGATTCCAGTGCGACCGCTTCCAGTCGAATGCGCGGCTTCTGCGGTGTCGGTAAGAAATCGATGGCACGACGAACATTAAGGAAGCCAAAGCCATATTCATTATCCTTGCCGGCCAGACCAAGGTCGGTGGCCGACTGTATCAGGGCGTTCTTGATCTGGCTGACAGTGGCATCCGGGTTGTATTCGCGCATCAGCGCGACACAGCCGGCCACGATCGGCGCCGCCATGGAAGTGCCCGACATCAGGCGGTAGCTGCCGTTCTTGTAGCTTGAGCGCAGGCTGACACCGGGCGCGACGATTTCGGGCTTGATTTTGGTGGTATCGCAATTGGCCGGGCCCCGGCTGGAGAAGTTCGCGATCATCAGGTCGGCGCGGGTCTGATCGACGGCCCCGACGGAGAAGGAGTTGGTCGGACTGGTGGCACGGTCGGCCGGATTGCGAATCGTGCCCGGATTCGGCCCTTCGTTGCCGCAGGCGAAGATCACGACGACTCCGAGGGCTTCGAGGTTATCGATGGCTTCGTAGAAGGTCTCATTGCAGGGAGCAAACAAGCCCTTGGGGATGCCCCAGGAATTGCAGATGACGTCGGGAAGATCGTCGACCGTCGCACTATTGCCGTCGGGGTCGGCAGCCCACTGAAAGGCCGCGAGAATGTCGGAGACCGTCTTGTTCAAGGTTTGGCCGCGATCGATGACGCCGGCCGCCATCCAACGGGCATTGAACGCCACGCCGATGGTGTCGACACCTTCGCGGCCGACCATCAGACCCATGGTATGCGTGCCGTGGCCGTTCAAGTCGACCGGAGTGACGCTACCGTAGGGATCGAACCACGCCTGG
>JADYYF010000064.1 GCA_020853795.1 Candidatus Zixiibacteriota bacterium | reverse complement strand
TACTTCGGGTTGGCACGAGAGACGATCATGTTGACCGGCTGGGAGTACCCGACTCTGTTCTTGACCAGCGTTGACGATATTCAGCACTACACACAACTAATGACTGATCAGAACCTGTTGATGCTGGCCGCGAACAATCCGAGTCTTGCCGAGCGTCTGAGTGAGCCGTTCATTGATTGCCCGTTGCCGATAGGTTCCATACCGAGTGGTGAAGACGCCTTCGTCGACACGCTGGCGTTTTGCCTGTTACGGGGTTTGCGCAACGAGGTGCGGCGAGACCCGGAGAGAAGTGTCACGGAAGTCCTCATTCACACTTGGAGTCCCGTGACGAGCGCATTGCGGGAGTGGCGAATTAAGTTCAGCGCGGCGGGCGTGGAGACGATCCAGACTCGGACGATCGTACACAGGTTGGGATTCAGGTTTCGGCCGCCGGGGTTCTTCAGGGATTGAAGAATGGCGAGCCGGTTGAGATTACTCGGCAGAAGGCCCTCACCCCCGGCCCCTCTCCCAAGGGGAGAGGGGGGCGAGTTGACATTGTGTCAGGATCGCAGGGATCCTGACCTACGAGAGAGGCGCGGGAGAAGAAATGAGGCAATGGCGAGGACGGTTAGAGTTCCAGACGGAGGCATGCGCATCGTGAGATGTTTGCGGCAAACGGCGTCAGTTCTTCTTTTGCTGTCAGCCTCGGCACTCTTGTGCCTGGAACATTCTGAAGATGCACGCGGTCAGGAATTGGATCCCGGTCACCTCTATCCCGACTCGGTTGCTCAGTTAGTCGTCTCGGATCGGTTCCAGTATGGGATGGGGTACTGGTCGGAGTTATCCCACACATCAGATCGTGATCGCGAGCCGGAGATTCGTAAACAACTGCACAACTGGCTTGAAGTGCATCAAGGTGACGAGCGAACATCATTATGTTTTGAGAGCGATGCTTTCATAGTAGATCGCTTCTCCTCGTCATTCTTGAAGTCCGCCTTTTTCCTGGTCTCGTTTCGCAGGGAGGGACGGCCGTCGTTTGCACTCATTTTCGCAATTGACAGTCTCGGATCGCGCGAAGAGCTTTTTACGGACAATGAAACGTCCGTCGCCTACCTCGAGTCGGACCTGCTGCACGTTCCCGCCGATTCCGTATCGCGACTGCAATTGAGTCACGATCTGGTACGGCTCGCGGCCTGCTATGAATTCCCGTCATTGGTGCTCGAGAGCGCTTGCGACATTTGGGAGTATTCGAATGGTATGCTGAGCAAGCCGTTGTGGGAAGCGGTTGCGCAGTATGATAGTATTAGACGAATCGTATGCGGCCATGACTTGAATAGGCTTATGGCAAGTGGCCTGCTCGCCGTCTACAGCGATAAGGAACGATACAAACTCGCGGAATTCGAGAAATACGAAAGCCTGGTTCGGAGTCCGTCATTCGTGGATTCTGAGACGGTAGTCATGTATAAGTGGTCGCCGCATGGTGGAAGGCTGACGGAATGGCGAGTTCAATTTCTGGGTGACCAGCGGATTCACGTCACAGGAGTATTGTTGGAGCGAGGACTGGGCTACTGCTTCACATTCATGTAAAATGTCGGTCGAGTGAGGAGACTCGACGCGAAAAGGAGAGTAATCCGCTGAGGAAGTGTCAGACAGGAATGTCCGACCCACCGGATACGGGAGACTCGGGGCGGTGCGAAGGCCCTCACCCCCGGCCCCTCTCCCAGGAGGAGAGGGGAGATCGTCGGCGGTTCAGCAGCGAAGGTAGGCTAGACATTCTTGTCTGTCGGAGAGTGATCCGTTGTGAAAGTGTCAGACAGGAATGTCTGACCCACCGAATACGGGCCGTCAGGAAAGGATTCCTGACGGCGCATTGCACGCACACCCTCACCGCCGGTCGCTTTCCCAGGAGGAGAGGGAGGAGTTGACATTGCGTCAGGATCGCAGGGATCCTGACCTGCGAGCGGGACGAAAGGGTTCCTCAAGCGCAGAACGCGAAAATTCGATGCGTCGCTGCATCGAACCGGAAATCTCCGCCGCTACATCGAATCGGGGATTTCGGCCTCGACCAGAAGCGTCAGCAGCGTCAGCGATTCCTGCCAGCCGAGATAGCAAGCCTCCGGCGGGATGACATCGGGCAGACCGGATTGCTCGATTTCCACCTCCGTCCCGCAGAAGACCTTCCGCAATTTGATTGTTGTCCGCATCTCCCCGGACATGGCGGGATCATCAAACTTGTCGGAATAGCTGATCCGTTCGTTGGGCACAAGTTCGAGATAGGTGCCGCCGAAGGAGTGGCTTCTGCCGGTGGAGAAATTGGTGAACGACATCTTGTAGGTGCCGCCGACCCGGGCGTCGATCTGGTGAACCTTGCCGGTGAAGCCATGCGGCGGCGACCATTTGGCCATGGCGTCGGGGTCGAGGAAGGCGCGGTAGACGCGGTCCGGAGCAGCTTTCAAGACGCGGTGGAAGCGGACAGAGTTAGGCATCGAGGCTCCTTTCGGTAATATGGATCGATGTTGTTATTCGTTGTACGCGGCAAGCGGGATATTGTTCGAAGAACGATCATCCACCTCGTCTCGCTCCGGCGGGGAGAGGTGAGAGGAGTGGAAGCGAGCCGAGCCCGACAATGTTGATCCGGTAGCCCACCCGGAGCGTTTCCGGCACTTTGCATCGCAGCAGGCGATTCCTTCACTGACGCAATGCGCCGGGGCAAAGGCGCTACGGGTGGGTTACTGGCCCTTCGGAGTCTTTCAATTTGGCGGTATCGTGATCGGGACTGGTTGTGTATACTCGAGAGTTGAAGCGAAACTCAAATGAGGAGTTAATCATGTACAAAGCCAAAGCATACTCAGCCGCCAGCGCAACCTCTCCTCTCGCTCACACGACCATAGCTCGGCGCGAGCCGACGGAGAAGGATGTTCAAATCGAGATCCTCTTCTGCGGAATCTGTCATTCCGACTTACACATGGTTCGCAGCGAGTGGGCTCCGGTACCCGTTACCTATCCGATTGTCCCGGGCCATGAGATCCTGGGCCGCGTGACCAAGGTCGGTTCCGCTGTAACCAGATTCAAACCCGGCGACCTTGCCGCAGTCGGATGCATGGTCGACTCCGACGGAACGTGCCCGGAGTGCCGGGACGGGCTCGAGCAATTCTGTCCCAACATGATCTTGACCTACAATTCTCCCGACAAGCACATCCAAGGTTCTGTCACCTACGGCGGCTACTCCGAAAGCGTGGTCGTCGATGAGCGTTTCGTCCTGAGCGTTCCCAGGAATCTCGATCCGGCCGGCGCCGCTCCGCTACTGTGTGCGGGCATCACGACCTATTCGCCGCTGCGTCATGCCGGTGTCACGAAGGGAAAGAAGGTCGGTGTCATCGGCCTGGGCGGATTGGGCCATATGGGCGTGAAACTGGCGCACGCCTTCGGTGCCCACGTCGTGGTCTTCACAACTTCGGAAAGCAAGAGGGACGATGCACTCCGTCTTGGAGCCGACGAAGTAATTCTCTCGCGCAACGCCGGTGGGATGCAGAAGCATGCAGGCAGCTTCGATTTCATCCTCGATACCGTCTCCGCCGATCATGACATCAACGCCTACATCGCCCTTCTGCGGAGAGACGGTAATCTCACCCTGGTTGGCGCGCCAAGCACACCCGCACCACTCGCAGCGATGGGTCTCATATTCGGACGCCGCAGCGTTTCGGGATCGCTGATTGGCGGGATCGCCGAGACCCAGGAGATGCTGGAATTCTGCGGCTCGCACAATATCACCGCCGACGTTGAAGTGATTCCGATTCAAAAGGTCAACGAGGCCTACGAGCGGATGCTCAAGTCGGACGTGAAGTACCGCTTCACGATTGACATGGCTTCGCTGAAGTCGGAGTAGATTGAGGGTGTAAGCAGGAACGAGCCTCTCGCCGCGAGTAATTTGGGACGAGCGGCGCGGGCGCACGAGATACTGAGGCCTCACTGGAGGTATCGAAACCCAGAAGCGTGCAGCGGGGAGACGCAGAGCAGCGGAATTGCGGATGATTCGCGGGAGTCAGCGGAAAGACTCAGAAAGCTCCACGGCCTGTTCACAGAGGGCTCTAAGCTTGTCAGCACGCCATTCTCCCCGGTCATTGAGATCGGCTAAGAGGTGTGCGGGAAGAGAACTGGCACCGTTGTAGGCACCGCTTATCGCACCGGTAATGGCAGCAGTTGTGTCAACGTCGCCGCCGACCGCGATGGCGTGCCAGATTGAAGTGTAGTAATCGTTCGGGCTGTGGAGGAAGCAATAAAGGCTCCAAAGAACGGTACTGACAACAAACGGGGAGATCCCTGGCCAGCCGGTTTCAAATCCATCTTCCAGCCCCACAGTCGCAGCCCACTCTGCAACGACGGCCGGGCGCTCCGGCACCATCGGCGCCAATTCGAGCACGGCACGACCAAAGTCCTCAGCAAACGGCGTAATGGCATCCGAGATGCTCTGGAGAAAATCTGCGGGCGTAGTGTCTTGCGCCAGCGCTTGTGCAATTGCCACAGCGACGGCAACCGACCCGGCGTCGCATCGCGGGTCACGGTGAGTGATCCATCCCTGCTCGCGGGCGTAGCGAATCAGCAGATTGTGCTCTCGGGCATAGATCAGCGCAATCGGCGCCACCCGCATGGCCGTGCCGTTTCCGGCGCGCGGCGGCGGGCATCCGGCCTGCTGCCAGGGCACGCCGGCAATGATGCGGCGAATAGCAGAGTCGCACGCGATCCCACGGCCCACTACCTGGTTCGACTCAAACAACTGCCGAAGACGACCGGCATAGTCATCTCCGTCGAAACCGCGGCAGTTGATCAGACTCAGGAGCAACTCGCGCGCAAGCTGAGAATCATCGGTGTACTGGCCAAATGGGTGCGTCTTCTCAAAGTGTTTTTCCAGCCACTGCGGTTTCACTTGACGGTGGAGATAATCGAGGCAGGCATCCGATGAGAATCCCTCGACCGGAAATCCGAGGGCGTCTCCCAAGCACTGGCCCAGTAGGCATCCGACATATTTGTCAAGAAGCGGCTGGCGATCGGCAGTGTTCAAGTTAGACATCTCACAATCGCGGTTCGGAGTCCCGAATCAGATGCAATTCGGAACTTCAGTCTCGTCAGAAGCCACTGTCTGAGTTCCTTGCTTCTATTCGAGCAAGCCCTCCCGGTTCAGACCTCACTTCCGTCCAAACGCTCGTCTCGTAATCGGTCCTGAATCCTGCTGCATCGGTTAAGGAGTAGAACAAGATGTCGTCATTGATTCTCGAAAGTCGGTCTAAAACCTCGGGCCGGTCTGTACCACAAACACCCCCGACAGGATTCGAACCTGTTACCCTCTGCTTAGAAGGCAGATGCTCTATCCGACTGAGCTACGGGGGCAGCAGATATTGTCCCCCAACGACTTGCAGATGCAGCGTTTGCTGGGAGCGCGAAAAAATCAGAGGCCCTATTATAACAGAAAGAGCGACGGCCTCTGATCGTCATGAGGCCGCTCTCGAATGAAATCCTGTGACTTTTTCTCGCTACCATGGCTGCAAACGTACTTAGAGCCTCTGCCGAATTCAACAAAAAAATAATTCTGAATTACACGTCGTCTATACCGCCAGCCACTTCGCGATTTTGCCTTCAATGGACCGCTTCTCGACGCAGTACCTCTGGCGAGCTTGTCGGATGACTTTGTCCCTGTGGGACACGGATTCCGGCAGCGGCGATTCAATGGTCTCCGCCGAAAAAGGCGTCGACGTAGAGCCGCCTATCGACAGCTTTAGGTAAATGTTGTATTTCGGTAGAGCCTGCAGGTGGTCAGCAGTGAACTCCGGATGGAATTCGCGTTCGAGTATTTCAGCATCTTCCGACCCTACGGTGAATGCAATCAAGGTCCCGATATTACCCAGAATCGCCGATGCCATGTTCTCTGGCAGTTGCGAAATGAACTGATTTGCCATGCCGGCGATATTCAACCGGTACTTCCTCGCTTCGGAGAGGATTGAGGGGAAGTCCTCTGTGACGAAC
This sequence comes from Candidatus Zixiibacteriota bacterium, assembly GCA_020853795.1. Lineage (NCBI taxonomy): Bacteria > Pseudomonadati > Candidatus Zixiibacteriota > Candidatus Zixiibacteriota bacterium. The sequence goes on along the minus strand of JADYYF010000064.1, from coordinate 42,565 downwards.
GACTGAAGCTCGTCGATGTACACGTAGAAGTCTCGGCGTTGATTCTCCGATACCTTGGTCCGCTTTAGTGCCGCCAGGTACAGCTGGGTCACCATGAGCGAACCCAAGAGTGATGAATTGTCTTCCCCGATTCTACCCTTCGAGAGATTCAGAAGCAGTATCCCGCTATCGTCGATGACGCGCGAGAGGTCAAACTTAGTTCTAGTCTGTCCAACGATATTCCTAACGAGCGGGTTTGAAAGAAATTGCCCGACCTTATTCTGAATCGGCGAGATAGTCTCAGTTCGGAACACTTTTGGGTACTCCTCGAATTCCTTCACCCAGAAATGCCGCACGACCGGATCCTTTATTCCAGCGACAACTCGCGAGCGGAATCGGTCATCCACCAGCATTCGCGTTACGGCAAGAAGTGAATGTCCTGTCCCGTCGAGTAACGCGAGAATGGCGTTTCGTAAGACATATTCCAGCCGGGGTCCCCACGAATCCGCCCAGATTTTCTTGAAGACCTGCACCAGCCCAGAGGCCACGAGATGCTTCTGTGATCGGTCGGTATGGTAGAGCGGGTTGAAGGCAATCGGGTAGTCAATATCTGCAGGATTAAAGTAGATTGATTCGTTAATACGTCTGGACGGAATGTAATCCAATACTCGCTCTACTAAATCGCCGTGCGGGTCTAGGACTGCCACGCCGTTGCCATTCCGGATGTCCTGAATGATGCAGTTCAGGAGCAGCGTAGACTTTCCCATGCCGGTCTTGCCCACGATGTACGTGTGCCGCCGCCGATCAGCGGGCCTGATACCAAACTTCCGCCGCACATTGCGGTAGTTGGTCTGGCCAAGGATAGTGATTGCTTCATTGCTCATAGTCTCCAGCGTAGCGGAAACGAACTTCCACAGGCAGAGTGAAAAAGTTGCCTACTTCGGCAATTGCATGCGTCTGCGGGTCGTCTACGCTTCCCCTCGACGGCAGGCTCGCGAGTGGTTCGTGAGAGTGCCCAAAACAGCCCATTGAAAATCAAACCAATGACAATGAAAGGAGAGTTTCATGGGAAATGGAAATCTTGTCACAACCATCGAGGTGAAGGACGAGCGCGGACGGGTCGTGGAGACAAAAGAAGTTGTCACTTACGCTGGCTTGCTTAATCGGGCGCACCAGGAAGGCCTCAAAAAGGTCTCAACTGAGCTCATTCAAGCCCCTTCCAAGGGTAACGAAATGACCGCGATTTGCATGGCAGAAGTGGTGACCGACAAGGGAACGTTTCGAGACTACGGCGACGCCAACCCCGCAAACGTCGACTCGATGATCGTTCCGCACATCATCCGCATGGCCGCGACCCGAGCGAAGGCCCGCGCCTTCCGCGACGCGGTGAACATCGGCGTGGTCGCTATCGAGGAGCTTGTGCTGGACTACGGCAACGGTGTGGACAACACAAAGCCCAAACCCAACGAGGTCTCGCATGGCAAACCGGTGTCCAACGGGAGGGCGACTTCCCGGAATGGTCCGTCGAACGATCGGAAAGAAACGAACCAGAATGGGCGTTCGGGAAACGGTACTGGGTCTGGCAATGACCCGATGACCGAGAACCAGCGCCGCTACCTGTTTCGTATCTTGGCCGAGCACGGTATCACCGGAGACAGCGCCCACGATTATCTCTTGCAGACGTTTGGAGCGGGTTCGCTCAAAGAGGTCACGAAGAAAGAAGCGTCCGACCTTATTGAGGAATTGCTGGCTAATGCCCAGGAATTGTTGTCCGGTGTGGCGGTGTCATGATGGACAACATTTCCGTCTCACAGATCAATCTGTACCTGCTTTGTCCGCTCAAGTACCGTTTCAACTACATCGACAAGCTCCCCAAAGCCTTCAAACCGGCGGAGCTTGCCATGGGGAGCGCCATGCACTCGGCAGTCGAGTGGTGGCACAAGCAGCGGCAGCAGGGGAACTACCCAGAGTGGGAACAGGTCAGCCGGATCTTCGAAGCGGATATCCAAGCGCAAGCCATGGATGAGATTCGCTTCAAGAACGGCGACGACAAAGAATCGCTCATTGCCAAAGGCCGAGAGCTCTTAGCCGTCTACCTCAAGGAATATCCGGGCAGGAAACCGGCATCGGTTGAATTGCCATTCAGGGTGCCCTTAGTAGATTTGGAAACCGGCGAGGAACTCGATGTCCCTTTGGACGGCTACTTCGATCTCATTGAGACCGAAGACATGGTGGTCGAACTCAAGACCGCAGCGAAGACGTACGACCAGACCACCATCCTGCAGCATCTGCAACTGACCGCCTACGCGTACGCCTACCAAGTGCTGTACAAGCGTCCGGCGAATCTGCGACTTGACGTGTTGATCAAGTCGAAGAACGTCCGGATGCAGTCGTTCGAGGTCGGGCGGGACATGCAGGACATGGTCCGCTTCTTCCACATCGCCAAAGGTGTCTCACGGGCAATCCAAGACGGTCACTTCTACCCCAACCAAGGGTGGCAGTGCCCGACTTGTGAATTCTTCGAGACGTGCCGCAAGTGGCGGACTTGAAACCATAACGCAAGTTGGCTTCACGAGAGAAAGGAGAAAACTATGCCAACGAATTTGTACGACGCTCACAAGCAGTGGGTGGCGCGATCACCCGATGAGCGGTTTCCGACCATTGACGCCCTGCTGGACTTTACCGGCAGGCGCAAGCGGGACTCAGTGGAAGATCGGCGCGATCTACACTCACTGCGCATCTACGCTTCCCACGGTGGAGCGTTGAACCTTAACGGCCACCTGCCACATGCTATCTTGACCAACTGGGCCTTTAGCCAGTTGTGCCAGCGCGTGGGAGCACCGGCCGGATATCTCCGGTCCTTACCCGCAGACGTGACCGCGCAGTGCCTGGAATACGGTATCTCAAGGTCATCCGACGAGTGCAATATCCTGACGCGCAAGAATCCCGAATCTGATGACAGCGCCATTGCCAACGTGGCTGCCGCCTTCACCAGCTCGAGCTACGGTCGCATCTGGGACTACGACGTTTTGACTGAACTGCAATCCGCAATCGACGGCACCGCCTGGCGCCCGCCGCCAGCACCAGCCAACGAGTCGCGAGGGTTGTATGCCTCGGATCGGGATATGTTCGTCTTTCTCATCAACGACGAACAGCCCATCGAAATCGGCAACGCCCGTCTGAGCAAAGGCTTCTTCTGCTGGAACTCCGAAACGGGATCGGCCACCTTCGGCTTAACGACGTTCCTCTACAACCACATCTGTGGAAATGGAGTGGTTTGGGGAGCCGAACAGGTCGAAGAGCTGAAGATCGTCCACCGGAACCGAGCACTCCATCGCTTCTACACTGAGGCGGTACCGGTGCTGAATCGGTTCGTGGAGAACCGGGCTCTGGACGATCACATCAAGGACACCGTCCATAGGGCTATGAACCAACGGACCGGATCGACCCTTGAGGAAATCCTCTCGCTGTTCAAAGATGAGCCCTTCACGCGCAGCGAACTCGCCACCGCGTGGAAGACAGGTCTGGCGGAAGGGGATGACCCGACAACCGTCTGGGGTCTTGTCCAAGGTATGACGGCGGTTGCGCGGGAAATCCCGTACGCCGATAAACGCGTCAGCCTTGAACGCCGCGCCGGAGCCTTGCTCCGCTGATTCCCAAAGCCAATCACAACATCGCTCTTTTTCACCACCGGCAATCGGAGAGGTTTTCTCCATTGCTACCCGAGGGTTTGAAATTCAACTTTCAAGCCCTCTTTTTGTCTTTGGGGAGTAGTTTTTCATGAAAAAACCACTTGACTTGTTCGCACTGTATGCGGACATTGCAACCAATGGGAAAGAAACTAAGCGAAGAGATCAGAGATTTGCGGCGCGCGGCCGGATTTACGCTACGAGACTTTGGTAGGCGAACCAATATCTCAGCCGCCCACCTGTCGGATATTGAACACGGGCGAAGATTGCCGTCTGATGAATACCTGCTCAGAATAGCCAAAGCGCTTCACCACGTCGGTGGATCCTATGAGCACCTCAAGTCCCTTGATGCTCGGTTGGATCCGGAGTTGTCTGAATGGGTAAGCGCAAATCCGGAAGTGGGGCAAATGCTCAGAGAAGCTCGATCGTCCAAACGCGATCCAAAGGAGATATTGGAGAGATTGCGGAAGAGTCTCCGGGATAACGAAACAAAGAAGAAGGACGCTAGCGAGTGAGACTGTCAAAGAGCAAACGCAGCCCCTGGGGCAAACAGGTTTATTTCGAGGATAATGAATTCGAAGTCATGATGGATTGCCTTCGCGGCCAAGCTGGCGACTGTTTTCGCGAGGGGTGTGGCGTAGACATTGACCTCGTCCTTCTCAAGTCGCTTAAAGTCGAGCCGGATTTTATCCACTTGCCTGAAGGGCTTCTCGGACGCACTAAATTTTACCCCGACGGCTCAGCAGTCGTCGAGGTCAGCCTCGAACTCGCCGAAGCTGCCGAAGCGGACATCGTTTCCCGTAGGCGACTGCGGACTACGCTCGCACACGAAGCGGGACACATATGTTGTCATCGAGACCTTTTCATCCGGGATGTCGCAACACTCTCACTCTTCGACAAACCTGAGGAGCAGGTTCAAAATTCAACGATCCTCTGTCGGGAAGAGGTGATCGGTAGTCGTCACTATAACGGAGAATGGTGGGAGTATCAGGCAAATAGGTGTATGGCGGCATTGCTTTTGCCGAAGGAAATTTTGAAGGTACAAGTAGCAGCAGTACTTGAAGTGAATCGGCTATCCGATTTAGAGGCGGCGATAAAGAATGGAAGGGCAGTCTCCGCCATTCGAGACTTGGCCGACGTATTCGATGTCAGCGTTGAAGCCACGATATATCGACTCAAGGACTTCGGCTACATACCTGACGAGTTTCAGATTGGGTTGGAGCTCGTGTAGATGATTGCAGTTGTGGTCAGCTTTTTTTTGCACGCGATGTTCGCACCGTCCGCTAACATTACGAACACTGGAGTGGACAGAGGAAGGAGCGCTTATGAAGGCAAACTGATATTGAGAATACAGACTACTGTTTGATGACGGCCAGTAATGGCCACAAGATGAAACCTTTAGTTATGAAGGGATTGCTGTCATGGCGATCTACAAACGCAGAAAAGGAAGAGACACCTGGCATTGGTGTCGCAATTGTTCGAACTATCCGACTGGAACCGACGTGGATACCAGTTACTCTAAGCCAACCAGCGGTGAACTCTGTAACGAGTGCAAATCGAAAGAAAAGGAAGGCAAGTGCACATCCTAAGCGCACTACACTTCTGCAGGCGGGTGGGAATCCACCCGTCTGCAAAACCAATCTACTAACAAAGTGAGGTATCTAATGCCATTTCTACAACAACAGCCCGGACTTTTCGCAAGGGCGAATATCGAAGCCCTCAACTCCAACCAGATCGGCGTCTATGGCCTTTTCCGACAAGGTGTGTGGGTATACGTGGGCAAAGGGGACATTCGCCAAAGATTACTCGATCACCTGAACGGTGACAATCCCTGCATCACCCGTGAAAATCCGACGCACTGGGTGGCCGAAGTAACAAGTGGTGACCCAAGTATCCGGGAACGCGAACTGATTACTGAACTCCAGCCAGTCTGCAATAAGCGAGTCGGATAGGAGAACATATGGCCTTTTCAACTTTCATCAGCTACTCAACTCGCGATCTCCCACTGGCGAACCAAACTAAAGTGCTGCTTGAGCAGTCAGGCTCTCATGTCTTTCTCGCCGAGTACTCGGTGCTGCCGGGCTCGGGCCTCAGTGCAGAGATCATAAGAGCGATCAAGAACTGTGATTTGTTCCTTCTGCTTTGGAGTAGGAACTCTCAATCATCAGAATGGGTGCCACAGGAAATAGGAATTGCTAAAGGTGCAGACAAGCCAATTCTTCCTGTGGTACTCGACAGTAGTGCGAAGCTCCAAGGTTTCCTCAAGGATCTGAAGTACTTGCCATACTATGAGGACCCAGGAAAGGCGCTTGCATGGCTTCACCAAAACGTCTTCAGCCGGGTCAAGAAAAAGGAGCAAACCGATGGTTTGTTATGGCTCGGCATTGGCACGGCGGTGATCTGGCTGGTCGCTCAGCGAGAGTAGTTTAGGGGGAGTCAGGCTCTGGCCACACGAGAATTGCGCTTGACAGGCAATATATATGGGGTGTATACTATGAACTGATAGTGAGATTGGAACCCCTTTATAGTCCATAGATATGATAAGAGGCGATTACATCAAAATTCTGCTCCGGTCGAAAAAGACCGTCTTTTCGATTAAGGACATCGCTTTGCTATGGGGCGACCCGGGCACCAATGCAGCAAGAGCAAGGCTCAAGTACTACGTCCAGGCGGGTGACCTGCACAGAATTCGACAAGGTCTCTATGCTAAAGACCGAGACTACGACCGTTTGGAGCTGGCGAGCCGCATTTTCACGCCGTCGTACGTCAGCTTCGAAACCGTCCTTGCGAAAGCCGGTGTCACATTCCAATTCTACAACCGCATCTTCGTGGCGACCTACTTAACCCGCGAGATCGTCTGCGACGGGCAGACTTATCAATTCAGGAAGGTAAAGGATGTAATCCTGTCTAATTCTGTAGGTGTGGACAATGTTGGTGAGCGCTCGATCGCAACACCGGAGAGGGCCATGCTTGACACGCTCTATGTGAACACCGACTACCATTTCGACAACCTCACTCCGCTTAACTGGGAAAAGGTCTTCGAGCTTTTGCCTCTGTATGACAACAAGCGCATGGCAAAACAAGTGAATGCCTTGCATAAGCACTTTAGAGCCGAAAGTAACCGTTTATGACTCTCAATACGCCAGTACACAAGAATGTTTTGCTTCAGCTTCTCAAGGACGTGTACTCCGATTCAGCAATCGCACCGTTCCTGGGCTTCAAGGGAGGCACCGCTGCGTTCATGTTCTACGGCCTCAGCAGATTCTCGGTCGACCTCGACTTCGACTTGCTGAATGATTCGAAGGAGGACATCGTCTTCGAGCGCATCGAGAAGGTTCTCAAGAAGTACGGAGTGATAAAGCAGGCAACGCGGAAGAGATTCAGTATTTTCTTTCTCTTGTCGTACCAGGAGCATGCGCACAACATCAAAGTGGAAATCAATCGCCGGTCTTTCGGCTCGAAGTTTGAACTCAAGACCTATCTCGGTGTCTCGATGCTCGTGATGATCAAGGAAGATATGTTCGCGCATAAGCTCATGGCGATGTATGAACGGATTGGCAAAACGAGCCGAGACATTTTCGATGTCTGGTTCTTCCTGCATAACAACTGGCCGATCAACAAGACAATCGTCGAACAGCGGGCCAAGATGCCATTCAAGGAACTACTCGAAAAGTGCGTCACGGCCTTGGAGAAACTCAGCAACAAGAAAATTCTCGAAGGAATCGGTGAGTTGCTTGCTGATGACCAGAAGGCTTGGGCACGTGCGAACCTTAAGACCGATACAGTCTTTCTACTGAAATTGAAGATCGAAAACGAGGGCGTATAATTCCTAATACACGAGCTAACCACTTCAAAACTATGACCAATAAACCAGCAACAGATCTTACATTCATCACCAACGAAGAAGCCCGGCGTCTACTTGACCGATTCCGAGTACTCATTAAGGACACACGGCTTTTCGACGTTTTGGTGGGATATTTCTTCACCAGCGGTTTCTATGCGCTCTATAAGTCTCTCGAGAAGACGGAGAAGATTCGAATACTCATAGGCATCGGTACGGGGCGAGACACAAAAGAGCTCATCGACCGGGCTGAGCAAGAGTCGTTACCGCTTTCACATGCCGAGACTCAAGATGAATTCGGGAAAGCTGTCACGGAAGAGTTGGGCAATTCGCAGGACAAACGAGAGGTTGAAGCCGGCGTTCACAAATTCCTTGAGTGGCTGCGAAGTGGCAAGTTGGAGATTCGTGCTTACCCTTCCGCCAACATCCACGCTAAGCTCTATATCATGACATTTCAAGAAGACGATCGGGATGTAGGTCGCGTCATAACAGGTTCCAGCAACTTCACGCACGCTGGGCTTGTTGATAATCTGGAATTCAACGTCGAATTGAAGAATCCATCCGACTACGCATTTGCGAAAGATCAATTCGACAGACTCTGGGCCGATGCAGTTGACGTCAGTGACAAGTACATAGAGACGATTCAAACCAAGACCTGGCTCAATGACACGATTACACCCTACCAACTGTATTTGAAATTCCTCTATGAATACTACAAGGACGAAATATCTCGATCCGAAGAAGTATTCTTCAAGTATGTTCCCGTCGAGTTCAAACGCTTGGAATACCAGGAACAGGCGGTACTAAACGCGAAGAAAATTCTTGATGAATACGGCGGTGTGTTTATTTCGGATGTTGTGGGGCTTGGGAAGACATACATGGCCGCGATGCTTGCTAATCAGTTAGATGGCCGTACGCTCGTTCTTGCGCCGCCAGTATTGCTTGATGAAGAAAACCCAGGGTCTTGGCCAAACGTGTTTAGGGACTTCAGGGTATATGCGAAATTTGAATCACTGGGCAAACTCGATTCGATCATCAAACACGGCACCGAATTCTATGAGAACATTATTGTCGACGAAGCGCACCGGTTCCGCACTGAAACCAACATCACTTACGAAAAGCTGGCGCAGGTCTGCCGCGGCAAGCGGGTCATTCTAGTAACTGCCACGCCGTTCAACAATTCGCCGAAGGACATATTGAGCCAGATCAAGCTCTTCCAGAATTCCCGGAAGAGTACGATCCCAGGCACGGCGGACTTGGAAAAGTTGTTTGCAAAGCTCGAAGGGAAATTGAAGGGTCTGGATCGCCAGCGTGATCTCGAAAAGTTTATACAAGTTACCAAGGAAAACGCGCGGGAAATCCGTGACAAAGTACTCAAGTACTTGATGGTACGAAGAACGCGCAGGGAAATTGAGTCTTTTTTCCCGGACGATCTCAAGAAACAGGGACTTCGCTTTCCAGAGGTTGTCGATCCTGAGCCTGCCTACTATGAGCTCGATGACAATGAAGACAGGGTCTTCAGCGAGACAATCAAGCTGATTGCATTGAAGTTCAAATATGCCCGATACATGCCTCTCTTGTATTACAAAGGAGAGATCGAACAACCGGAGCGACTAGCCCAACAAAACCTCGGCCGATTCATGAAGATTCTCTTGGTGAAGCGCCTGGAGAGTAGCTTCTTCGCATTTCGCAACACGATTAACCGTTTCATTGCGTCGTATGAACTCTTCCTGGAGCATTATGACAAAGGCGCGGTCTACATCAGCAAAGACTACGCGAACAAGATATTCGACCTTCTAGGCTCGGGCGACGAAGAGAGCGTTCTGGAATTGATAGAAGAAGGCAAGGCAGAGAAGTACGAGGCCAAAGGATTCAAGAAAGAATTTCGTCAGGACCTCGAAAACGACCTTGCCCTACTCATAAAGATCCGCGACCTCTGGCAATCGGTGCAACGTGATCCGAAATTGCTCAAGTTCTTGGATATGCTCACCAGTCGAAAGGTGCTCAAGGACAGCAAGCTTATCGTCTTTACGGAATCAAAGGAGACTGCGGATTATCTGTCAAAGCACCTTACGGAAAAGCTTGGTCACCACGTGCTCAACTATACTGGTTCATCAAGTGCGAACATCCGAGAGAAAGTGATTCAGAATTTCGATGCAAAAGCCCGACATCCGAAGAACGAGTACCGCATTTTGGTGGCGACTGAAGTGCTTTCAGAGGGTGTAAACCTGCACCAGGCTAATGTCGTCATCAACTACGATATCCCATGGAATCCGACCCGGCTTATGCAGCGTGTTGGCCGCATTAACCGCGTAGACACAAAGTTTGACAAGATATACACGTTCAACTTCTTCCCGACGAAGCAATCGAATGACCAGATCAAGCTCAAAGAAGCCGCCGAAGCAAAGATTCAGGCATTCATTACTCTCTTGGGAGCGGATGCTCGCTTGCTGACAGACGGAGAGGCCATTGAACACCACGAGCTATTTGATCGACTGGTATCCCGAAAGACAATCACCGGAGAAGACGGTGAAGAAGACAGCGGGCTCAAATACCTCCAACTCATTCGTGATATCCGGGACAACGATCCGGACCTGTTCGAGCAGATCAAACGGCTCCCCAAGAAGGCGCGGACAGCCAGGCATGATTCAGACAAACGGAATCACCTGCTTACATACTTCCGCAAGGGCAGGATTCAGAAATTCTACCTAGCGGGTCAAGGCGGTCCTGTTGAACTGGACTTCATAGCGGCTGCAGCTACACTCGAAGTCACCTCGTCCGTGAAGCGCGAAAAGCTGGGTTCTGACTTCTACGAATTGTTGGATAAGAACAAAGAGGCATTCACCTTTGCGACCACAGACGACATGCCTGATACCAAGCTCAAGGGCGGCAGAGATACCGCTACGCAGTTGCTCAAGATGCTGAAAGCGGTAAAGGACTACCGCCAGTTCACGGATGAGCAAGAGGAGTATGTTCGCAAGGTGATCATCCAGCTTGAAGAAGGCGGATTGCCCCGGCAGACAGCCAAGACAGCCTTGAAGGAGATGACTTCCATGGTAAAACAGGGAGTCAATCCGCTCAAGATGCTTGCAGTACTTCAGAAGAATATACCGGCTGAATTCCTCGAAAGCCACTTGGCCGAATCGTCGGCCAAAGTTAGTGGACCTCGAGAAGTCATCCTTTCCGAATATCTAATTGGGGACTGATATGCAGCGAGAAGCGGCACAAAAGATCATACGAGACACATTTGAACAACCGTTCAGCCGGGACCAATTTGCGAGATTTATTGGCAATTTGCTGGTAGGTCTGGAACCGGCATCTTTCGCAAAGCCACTAGAATCACAAGAGATATTCCCTGAGTTTAGGCGATACATAAACTCCTACGATAGATTCGGCAAGTACAAAGATGTTGAGGGAAACAAGATTGACATACTGATAGTCAACCTGAATGCGGATAGGAGTATCGAGCGCGCTCGATCCGCCCAGAGGAATTTCGTCGCCAAGTACCTCAAAAGTGGACAGCCTAAAGATGCAGCTCTAGTAGCGTTTGTATCTCCAGGTGATCAAGATTGGCGCTTCTCGTTTGTCCGAATGGCCTACAAATACGATGCTGACCGGAACAAGGTTGTAGAGGAGCTGTCACCAGCGAAGCGGTACTCTTTCCTTGTCGGAGCCAATGAGAACAGCCACACGGCACAAAGCAGACTTCTACCAATTCTTGCCAATGGAGAGCCCAAGCTGACAGATTTGGAGAATGCGTTCGCGGTTGACCCTGTCACTAAGGAATTCTTCAAGCAGTATCGAAACCTGTTCGACAAGCTGTCGGCTAGCCTGAATAAGAACAAGGGCTTTGTAATAGTGGCCACGCGAAACAACCTCGATATAGAGAACTTTGCCAAGAAGCTACTAGGACAAATTGTATTCCTCTATTTTCTTCAAAAGAAGGGCTGGCTCGGGGTTCCCAAAGGCAAGACTTGGGGGGATGGTGACAGGGGCTTCTTACGTACCCTGTTCAGTCGATGTGTCGAGAAGAATGAAAACTTTTACAATGACTACTTGGAGATCCTTTTCTACGACACGCTAAATAACCCTCGCAGCCGGCAGGCTGACCGAAACTATTCGCAACACTTCGAATCCAAGATTCCGTTTTTGAACGGCGGGCTGTTTGAGCCGGACTATGATTGGGAAAGAACTACCATTCATCTCGAGAACGGCATATTTGGAGATATCCTCGAGGTCTTTGATCGCTTCAACTTCACAGTTAAAGAGGACGAGCCTCTCGAGCGCGAAGTAGCCGTTGACCCAGAGATGCTCGGTAAAGTATTCGAGAATTTGTTGGCGGAAAATCTTCGAAAGGGACATGGCACTTATTACACACCCCGAGAAATCGTTCACTACATGTGCCAGGAGAGTCTCATAAGTTACCTGGTCGACGGATCAGCGCTTGAATATGAGACCATTCGCGGCTTTATACGCAATCCGGTGCTGTCTGTCGACGAACTGGCACCAGATATCCGCGACAATAGGGAACGCATTGACAAGTTGCTGGCCGAAATTCGAGTGCTGGATCCTGCTTGCGGTTCCGGTGCATTCCTTGTCGGTATGCTCCAAGAGATCGTGCGGGCACGGCAGAGCCTTCGCCCAAGGTTAACTGATTACCGCATGAAAAAAACCGCCATTCAAGATTGCATTTACGGCGTCGATATTGATCCCGGCGCGGTCGATATTGCAAAGCTACGACTGTGGCTGTCACTTGTAGTAGATTATGATCTTGAGGATATCGAGCCGCTACCAAACTTGGATTACAAGATAATGCAGGGGAACAGTCTTCTGGAGCAATTCGAAGGAGTTCGTTTCTACGAAGGCTTGAATGGCGACGGCCACGAAACTCTCTTTGACGACAAGGACCAGGTACAAAAGAAAGATCAATTGAGGTGGCAGAAGCGGGAGTACTTCTCGACAAGCGATGACAAATCGAAAGCTACCCTCCGGAGTCGTATCAACGATCTCATTGACTGGTTTGTGCGTCGGGCAGTCAATGAGGAGTTGCAGCGTGTCAAGACCTTGCGGAAGGCGAAGGAACGAGAAAGGGAGCTTCTCAAGAAGGGGGACCGCGAAAAGCACTGGGAACAGTGGGCAGGAAAGCTCGCCAAAGAAGGAGCTTTGAATGACTTGCTAAAAACAATACACGATCCCAAAGGGGTGCGTCCGTTCTTTCTATGGAAACTAAACTTCATGGAAGTGTTCGACGAAAAGGATGGTTTTGACATTGTGATAGCCAATCCGCCGTATGTGAACTCGCACGAAATGAAGGAGTTGCTAACTTTATACAGGTCTGTTTACCCGATTGCTCACGGTTCTTTTGATATTTACATCCTCTTCTTCAAACGAGCGCTAGACCTTATGAAGCAAAACGGAACTCTTTGCTTCATCACTTCGAATAAATACGTCATCGCAGATTATGGCTCCAAATTGAGGGACCTGCTAAAGACAGACACTACGATCTTGAAGCTAATCGATCTTGCTGATTGCAGGAAAGTCTTCGAGAATGTACTTGTGTCACCGATTGTCACCGTGGTTCAGAAGTCACTGCCAATGCCGGAGCACTGCGTCAAGATCGCACTACTTGGTGAAGATGATTTGGCGATTCTCGATAGAATCAAGTTTACAGAGGTCCAGCAAGATTCATTGACTCGTGGTAAGTCTAATGCATTTGAGATTCACATAAGTGACGATGTAGCCCCGGTGTTGTCGCGGCTCCTCATGGGTTGTGAAGAGTTGGTTGAGTTGGCGGATGTAAGAACTGGTATAATGGGTTTCGAGTATTGGGCTATGTCCAAGTTCATCAGGGAAGGAGAGCGGCCTGGCTATATTCGCATTGTTACTAATAGTCACGTGGAACCGTACAATTTCCTTTTTGGAAAGCCCATAAATCTCTTTAAGAAGAAATTCACTAATCCTTACTTGGATGTCGACTCAGTTCCTTTGAGCCAAGAGACGAAGAAATTGTTTGGTTGTGAGAAGATTATCGTTAGGGGGGTTGCAAAGAAATTAACTGCGAGTATCGACAGAGAAGGTTTTGGCATTCTAGTCGCTGTTCACGCGGTCAGACCATACCCAAAGAAGAACATCTCCATCGAATACTTGACGGCGGTGCTCAACTCATCCCTTGTTAACTGGTTTCACAGGAAAAAGTTCTACTCCGCCAGAATTCCTAAAGGCTCACTAAAGTACCCGATCTCTTTCCTAAAGTCTGTTCCAATAAAAAAGCCCCAACAAGCGGACCATGACAAAGTAACTCAAATGGTTCGTGACCTACAACACTTGATCTTAAAGTCCCGATGTTCCGAATCGGCCGAGATTCCGGAGGTTGCAGCTCTGCGTAAACAGATTGACACTCAGATTTTCGCGATTTACGGAATCAAACCGGAAGAGTTAAAGACTGACGCGTCTTTATAGAAGAAGGGTATCCCAGATGAGTTTGAATGAATCGCCCAAACTCCAACAAGCTCGAAGTACCCTCCCGAGCGGATTGTGGTCCGTTTTTGACGACTTCGTTGCCGATTACAAGTATTCCTCGACATTGAGGCACAATCGCCCTTACATCTCATACATTGTTCTCGCTGACATGATAAGAGCGGGCTGGAGGAGGGCAGCAAGTCCAATCGAGCCTGATCCTGATTCTAGCACTCGGAAGGTGTAGTCATGGCAAATCACCCTCGTCCGTTTGGCAATACCACTTTCTTCAGTTCAGCCGCGGCGACTGTTCAACACGGGCGTTATCGATATTATGAGAATGACAATGCGCCGGCATTTCTGCAGGATGAACGACAGCAGAGAACGCGAAGCGCTTACAATTGCCAGTTGATAGTCGCTACTGTCTGGAGCCAGGGACGCATCGGAGAGGTCACGCCGACAGGTACAACTTACTTGGTCTTCGAATACACCGACCACAGACACAACCCCTCCGACTTTCATTTCAACAAAGAAGTTAAGTTTTACTTCACGGATCAGTCAGGGCACAGTTGGCGCTTGACCATGAACAAGGACATTGACGGTCATTACATAAACGCCGTTGCGACCGGCACGTCCTTGTCGTATTTACATAGCGCGTATGCGTTGCCCAAGAAGCCAGAGGGCACCATTCAGGACCTGATAGACGAAGGCACTTCAATCGGGCCGTATCCAGGTGAACAGCAGGGCCCAGTCAATTTATAGAGTGATATTCAACTCCTATGGCCATATTGAAACTCGAAATTACAAACTTCCGATCCATGGGCGACCCAGGGATTGCCATAGAATTCGCGGATCAAACTGGTCTGTTTGCTTTGATTGGCGCGAATAATGCCGGCAAGAGCAATGTGCTGGATGCCCTTGCTTTAGTGATTGGGGTCCGTAGCGGCAAGTTCTATAATTATGATATTCAAGTCACTGACTTTCACGATCAAGACCAGTCAAAGACAATTCAAATTAAGCTTACGCTTGCGACTCCTATAGAAATCCGCAACGTCTACCAACAAAAGTGCTTCATCGACGGCTTTTTCTTGGAAGCAAAGTCGTATGCGTCAGGACAGGAAAAGGGGCGAATTCATGTTGATCATTACTGCTTCGGTCGCAACGCAAAGGGCAAGACTGAAATGCCCCTCATGGACAGTGATCACATCTACAAGCAGAAAAAAAACGATGAAGACGAAGATATTGATAACCAACGCAAACCTATTCCTGCAAAAGCCTACTTGTCGAAAGTCGGCCAGATCTTCTTCCTAGACATTGAGCACCTCGAGTCTTTTTTCAAGGTATCCGGGTTTGGGCCACTGGGTCGACTATTTCAATTGTACAGAGATGACTTTCAAAGTGATGCAAGCATGTACCGGTACAAAGACGGCGACCAGGAGAAGTCAATATCCTCAAAGGAAGCTTACAAACGGGCGGCAGAACGGTTGGTAGATGTTCTAAGAACGTCGAAATTGAACGAAATAGAAGAGGCTTTGGCGCAAAATATCAGTCAGTATTTGGGCTTAAACGATCCGAAGGCTACAAAATTGAGTCTCGGACTACCTTCTCATGACGAGATATTTGACACCATCACTAGACTGGAGATCAAAGAATCGTCTCAGTTGCAGCCTATAGAAGTTTCTAAGCTAGGAAAGGGGTACTTAAGCCTTTTTCGTCTGGCAGCATTAAGCACTCTCGCTCAGATGACAAACCGAGATCAAGCAATCTACATCATTGAGGAACCCGAGATTTACCTACATCCACATCTTCGCCGCTACTGTCATCGGACATTGAAGAAGCTCGCCAACCGCGGTAATACCGTCATCTTAGCTACCCACTCGGAGGAGTTCGTAGATATAAATGATTACAAGTCTATTATTCGGCTGACAAAGTCGTCGATCTGCACGCATGCATTTCAGGTTGGCGCAAGCGAGAATCTTGACTTCGATAAGATGAAGCAAAAAATCAAACGCAAAGGTAACGAAGAACTATTGTTTTCTAGTCATGCGTTACTCACAGAAGGCCAGGATGATCAGGCGGTGTTTCTCGTAGCGCTAGAGAAGAAGGGGATTGAATTTGACGCAAGAAGCATATCCGTTATTGACTGCGATAGCAAAACCCAGATTCCTGACTACATCAAGTTGTGCAAAGCACTCAGGATTGACTACTTTGTCATATTCGATACTGATAGGAACAACCAATGTTCCGCTGCTGATGCGCAGAAGATCGTATCTGTCATTGAGAAATCCCAAGTAAGACATCACGCTTTCCCAGACACTCTAGAATCTGCGCTTGGAACCACAAAGCAGAGTTCGGAGAATTGGCGTCATCTCCTATCGGTGTTGGGTGAGAACGATTGGCCAGCTATTAAATCGGCCCACCCTGAATTTGCCACCGCAGTTGAATCGTTCCTAAGTCATTTGCAGGGTTGAAGCCGGAAAGAGTGGGTAGGTGGTCTTTTCTACTTGACAGTTCTTATACGCTCTTATACAATACCGGCATATTATGGATACCCACGTCCTGACAGACAAGGAGCTGGAGGCTCTCCGGTTCCTTAGAAACCAAATCGTTCACGGGGGGCAGGCCCCCTCGGTCAGAGATCTCCAGAAGCAGTTGAAGTATCAGTCCCCTAGGGCGGCGGCCTACATCCTCGAAAAACTCGAGTCCAAAGGGTTCATTATCCGCAATGGCCGCGGCCAGATTCGCCTTCTAAAGGACTTACGGGAGACCGAATCACATACACAGACGGTCAACGTCCCCCTTGTCGGTTCCGCGCCATGCGGCGCTCCGGTTCTGGCTGAGGAGAATATTGATGCAATGATTCCGGTGTCGGTTCAACTGGCGAAACGGCCCCACCGCTACTTCCTTCTGCGAGCCACCGGCGACTCAATGAACAAAGCGGGAATCCACGACTCGAATCTTGTCCTGGTTCGGCAACAGCAGACCGCCAGCAATGGCGACATTGTCGTGGCCCTGATCGACGGCGAGGCCACGATCAAGGAGTTCCACCGCCAGCCGCAGGCCGTCATCTTGAAACCACGTTCATCAAATCCGAAGCACAAGCCCATTATCCTGACTGAAGATTTCCAAGTGCTGGGCGTCGTGCAAAGGGTAATCGATAATTCAACACTTAAACTATGAGGCACAAGTCAATGTCCAACTATCACGTGACTAAGAACAAGGCGTCTGGCCAATGGAAGGTCAAGCGCGAGGGCGCAGACCGAGCCAGCGCGACCGCTGACACGCAATCAGTGGCAGAGAAAATGGCGAAACAGTTTGCAGCTAACAGCGGAGGTGGAGAAGTGCGGATTCACAAGCCCTCGGGTCCGATTCGCGACAGCGACACCGTTGCACCAGCCAACGATCCCAACCCGCCGAAGGATAAGAAGCACTGATTGATCAATTAACTTTGAGGACATATGCGGGATACTTCTACTCAGAAATCGTTTCAACTTCTTAAGGACCAACCTCTCCAAGGTGTCGAATCCGGTGGACGGGGGCTATTCGGGCACTGCGACATTGCTGCAACCCTAGTCCAAGTGGTGGAGAATTGTCCAACGCCCTTCACTATAGGTCTGTTCGGCAAATGGGGGTCAGGAAAAAGCACTATCGCAAACATGATTGCCGCCAATCTGAAAAATCGTTCGATTCCCGTTGTCCTTTTCGACGTTTGGAAGCATGAAGGCGACTCGCTGCGGAGATCGTTTCTGAAAGAGCTAGTGCGCCAGCTAAGGTCAGCTCCGGGAAACCCACTGGAGACCAATTTTCAGCTTAATGACCGCCTCGAACACAGTGTAAACCGCAATCATGAAGGTCGGCTTCGACTGAACAAGGAAAAGACGGCTCAGTTAGTTATCGTCTCTATCGTTCTTTTTGTTGTCCTAGCTGCAGTCGGAATCGTGGGTACGAAACTGGGCTTACCCGGCATCGTAGCGAGCGCAATCGGCACAATCTTTGGTGGGGGCTTGATTGTTTGGCTATTGAATCTCTTCACTCAAATTTTAGGAACCGAGACAACTACGTTCTCGAACGAGAAACTGCAAGACCCTCACGAATTTGAGGACGAGTTTGCACGCATAATTGTCGCATCCAAGTCCAGTCGTACGCTCATTATCTTTGACAACCTTGATCGAGTCACCCATGAGAAGGCACTTGAAACTCTTACGACCATTAAGACGTTTCTCGAACCGAAGGATCTAACGTTACCCAACAAAGGGATTGTGTTCTTGATCCCCTGCGACGATAAAGCCATTCGCGCACACATTACTGCTGTTTATGGCAAGAACTCAGCTGGGACCTCAGCCATGGCTAGCCGCGCCTTTGACCCGGATGAATTCTTGCGGAAATTCTTCAATACAGTACTCTGGATCCCCGAATTTATTTCCAGCGAATTGGAATCCTACGCTCGATCCTGTTTGAAGTCCACTGGCATCGATGACTTAAACGATGAAGGCATCGCGTGGCTTGTAACCAAAGCGTTTCGCGACAATCCTAGACAAATTATTCAGTTTGTCAATATCCTAGTATCGAACTTCCTGTTGATTCGTGAGCGAGAAGGAGAGGGCAAAGATTTTGAGCCAGAATTTGCAAAGAAGAATCGCTTAGAAATCTGCCTCTATCTTCTATTGAATCACCTATACCCGAATGTCATGGCAGAACTCAGGAATCTGAAGGCAACCTCACTTGAAGAACATCAGCTAGAATCTCTGAATTCTGTTGGAATAGACGAAAATACGGCGAAGCAGTTTCTTGCGTTTGTGAGTGAAGTTAAATCCGAAGTGCGAATGACAAATCTTCGGACATACTACGCGTTAAGGCGTTCAGACCAGGAAAAGAAGTTTCCAGGAATTGACCGGCTTTTCGAAATGCTGGAGGACAACGAGATCGCCAAGGCCAAGGAGCAAGCGCAAGGGATGGACCAGCTCGGCAATGATATAGAGGCTTTGAGCTACGCCATAAAGACCCACTTTGAGAATATAACCAACCCCACAGGGAAAGCGCACTTTTTGAACGGATTGCTTCAAATACTCACTGACCGGAAAATAACGCTAAACCAATCTTGTTACGCCCAATTTCACTCAACTCTCACGTCAGCGGAGTTTCAAGAGCGCATCGATACGATTTCGCCTAGACACCTCTATGCGAACATGCTCTCACATCATTCACAGTTTCAGCAGTCAGTTGTAGAGCGCTGGGTGCAAAGGTTGGAAGTTATCGCTCCTGAGGAGAATCTTCGAAAAACGAAGTCCCTCTTCATTGCCGAGGCTTTCGAACTCTTTGCGGAAGTACCCACATTAATCGATCAACTACAAGCTAGGGTGCAAAAAGTGCTTGCTAGCCAATTTGCCTCAGATGTCAAAACACTCCGGCTTTTCATGGCCTCCGACAAAGCGCAGTCTGCCGCTTTTTCCAAGCCATTGGTCGAGGCATTCATTCAGTCAATTTCAGACCGCGATCTTGCAGGTCTCCCCAAGTCAGAGGGACAACTCGGAGAGCTGCAGATACCAGAGCGATGGCAAATGATTCTCTCCTTCAGTAAGAGCTTGTTTGATGCCAAGCACTTCACTCTGTCCGTTACAAAATTCATCGAGCTTCTCAATTTGAAGGCCCCGATCCCGCTTTCACCAGAAGTTGAAAGAGACAGAAACGTCATATTCTTTGCCATTCGAAAGGCGCTGTCGACCTTTGGTTCTCTTGCAACCAAGGACACACCCCTTTCTCAACTCACAGATTCGATAATCACTAACGCCAACACGTTTGCGGATTGGCCGCGTCGAATCCAGGCTGTTGCCTTGTTGTTCGATCTTCACGCAATGGTTGAGGAAGCCAAGAAACCCTCAATCGCCAGTTTCATCCAGCAATTCTGTACATCAGCTACGCCAGAAGCGATTCGGTCCTGTGGTACTGAAGTCGGCGGCGTTCAGGTGCTCCTGAACGCTGGACCATTCACGTCTCCGCTTGAGCAGCGAAGCGTTGCCGAACCTGAGATGTTCAATGTGTTCTATGATGGCCTAACCGATCAGAAGAAAACCGAGTGGCTACTGAAGATTCTTGCATCTAACCCGACTGAAGCATTCCGTCGCTTCAAAGCGTTAAAGTACGAGATCCCCGATAGAGAGAAGATAGTATCGCAACTCTTAGCGGTAGCAGCTGGGTACTCTGCGGCGCAGAAGCCGGGATGCTACGAAGCTTGCATTGGATTGCGCTGCGCTGATAAGCCGGAGCTCATAGATCAGTTCGCTGACCAGCTGCTCACGCATTTGAAATTGCCCGATTCAAATAACCAGAAGATCGGCTATGATGCAGCAACTAAGGCGGATTTTCTTACGAAGAAGAATACGCGCAGTATCGTGAAAGGGATTTTCGATTGGATCGATACTTTGCCAAGTGCCAGCAAGTATCAGGTGTTCGCTCTAGAATTTATCTGCTATGCAGTTGATCAACTCAACAAGCAGGAAAAGGAAAAACTCGCCGATATCTGCCTGGATGAGTTGGTAGTAAAATCTAATGACGTCAACGCAATCAAGTTAGCGTTCAGATTACTTACGAAGATGAAACTCAGCGAGGGTGATTTCTCGAGGAACTTCGTCGATATCCAGAATTACTATAACTCATCGGCCGATCAATCAATTAAGAACGAAATACGGGATGGTCTGAGGTCACTTGACCCCAAAGATAATGGGCAAGATGACGAGTTCAGGAAATGGGTGGATTCATTGAGTTGATCCTAGGCCGAATACGAACATCTCGGCAACTTTTCCTCCCTTCCTAACATGAACGTTGTGCCTCATGCTTGAGGCATGAATGAAAGCGAAGCCAAAGAACTACCCCGTTCCGGTAACGGGATTCTGGACCATGACATCGTCAAAGCCGCGGCGACTCAACTTGCCGACATAATCTACCAATGGGTTTGGTATCGTGAGAAGCACTCTTCAAAGGACCGCCACCAGCCTTCGATGTATAGCCCAACCCGGACTGAATCTCTCGAAACAGAGCCAACACCTGTTGAAAATACCCGGCGTCCTTGATAAGCTCCAACAGACTTTGAGCGGGGCAATAGTTGCCGTTCCCGGCAACTTTCCTGCGATTCTCTGGACGATTAGGCATCCGGTTGGGACCCCACTCGGTTCTTAATCGAACTACTCGTTCGATTGAGGCCTGAGTGGGGTGATGGTCACCCCTTTGCACAGAAGCCCGTTCCAAAAGGACGGGCTTCTGTGCGTTAGTTAAGCCAGAGCCTGATCCGGTCAAAGTTCGGAAAACCGGCGTTGGAACAGCCTCGACAATTTCATTGTTTCGCACGTCGAATCGCTCCCAGGCGAGCTTGAGCAAGAGCCGCTTCAGATATTCCGGGGCTTGCTGGTAGTGGAATCCAATCGAGCCCGCGAAGGATACGACTTCCCTAACTTCATCGACATTCACTCGATTTTGAAGATCGTGATCGGCCAAACGGTGTTCTACAGTGTCGAGGTCGGCCCTGAGTTGTGTCTTCAGCCGTGTAAAGTCGGTATCATCGAGTACACCATCAAGCCACTTCCGCTCAATGTGCGTTAGTCGAGATTCCAAAGCGGTCTTCTGATTGCATAGTGCGGTACGGACTTCGACGAAAGCCTTTCTGTCTGCACACAATCGCTTAGAAAGTGCGGCGGTTGTCTCATTGATCAATCCTGAGTCGATCGTGAGAAGATCAAACAACGCCGACACGTCATTCTCAACGAGCTCAGTTCTGGCCGCGGGCTGACACCCTCCCCGCTTGTGGCAGCGGTAGTAAGCCGCCTTTTTCAGCGGATGTTTCTCGCCGATCATGCGCCTTCCACAAAACCCACAAAACAGGTATCCACGGAGCAGGAAGTCATGCCGACGTCTCCTACTCCGATTTCCACCATGACCCTTCATGACTGCCTGTACCGCACGATATAGCCCCTCGCTGATTATGGGGTTATGCGTGCCCTTGGCAGAAATCCCACCCCACTTCACGACACCGATGTAGAAAGGGTTCTGCAGAATAGTCAGAACTTTGCTGATCTGAAGCTTCTTGTGGTTCCTGGAACGTAGGCCAAGACCAAACATAACTTCCCCAAGTTCGTGGGCCGAGTAGTTGCCGGTGGCATATAGCTCGAACATGCGTTTGACAAGCGGAGCGACCGATTCGTCAACCTCGACTACCCGGTTCTGCTTGTCCTGGCCGGTGCCGACATTGCGATATCCGAGTGGCGCAAGTGCCGGCCACCCGCCACCACGGACTTTTTCTTCAAGACCTTTAATCGTTTTCCGAGACGTTATATCTGACTGAAACTGATTCACACTTGCAATGATAGTGTCGATCATGTGACCCTCAGCGCTGTCTTCAAGCATAGGCTGCGAAACCGATATGAGTTGGACGCCCGCCTTCTTAAGGACTGCCCGGATGGTCAGGTGGTCTTGCGTGTTCCTGGCTAGTCTGTCAGTGTCCTGCACGAATACCGCCTTTATCGAGTGGTCTGCTTGACAGCGAGCAAGCGCATCTTGCAGCCCGGGCCGGTGCATGTTTGTCGCCGTGCGACCGGGGTCCTTGAATACGGCCGCAACCTCGAAGCCTTGATCGACTGCCGTCTTACGACAAAGGAATTCCTGCGCGGCAAGCGAGTGATGCCCATCTTGAGCCTGTTCTTCAGTCGAGACCCTGCAATAGATTATTGCTCTTTGCATAGGAGTTTGAGTTATCGAATCATCTTGCCATAAAGACGTGTGAAATACAAGTGGTACACTAATCGAACCACGGTGTAAGCGTAGGATTAAATACAGTTGCTTGAAAAGTCTGAAAGAACTGCCGTTGCCGGCAATACTTGTGGATAACCAGACCTTGTCCGTTCGGGCATTGTTCGGTACACTATTCGTATCTATGGAGCAGCCGCTTACCCCTAAGCAAAAGCGTGTTTTGGATACCCTTCGCTTCTACCTGAAAGCGCGGGGGTTTATGCCGTCTGTGCGAGATATGGCAAAGTCCACGAAATCAGCGGTCGGGACCGTCCACGAACACCTGCAGACCCTTGAGAAAAAGGGATGGATTCACTCTAGTGGATCGGCTCGGGGAATTACTTTGGTTGAGGATGTCATAGATAGGGGCAATCTTGTCAGCGTGCCCGTTGTTGGGACTATCGCAGCTGGGTCGCCAATTGAGGCCATTGAAAACCCTGAAGACCCTGTGACACTACCGAAAGAAGCAGCCAGGCCCGGCGCCTACGGTCTGCGAGTAAAGGGTGACAGCATGATTGAAGATCACATTCTTGACGGCGACCTTGTAGTCGTACGGCAACAGGCTTCGGTCACCAATGGCGATATTGCGGTTGTGTTACTAGACGACAACACTGCCACGCTTAAGCGCGTCTACCGCGAGCGCGGCCGCATCCGGTTACAGCCAGCCAACGCCAAGATGAAACCGATCTACGTGAAGAACGCAACAATTCAGGGGAAAGTGACGGCCATTCTCCGAGTGCATAGGCGGTAGGAGTGTTTTTTTGCACTCGATGTTCGGCTTTTGTTCGGAAGACCCATAGAATCAGCGTTTCTTCAAGCTTTTCCTCCCTCATATACACATCAAGTTGCCGACTTCGGCAATTGAACGGTTTTCCCAACCCGATTACGATTCACGATACCAAGTAATCAACCTCTGTATACCCAATGCCAGCAAAGACAAAAAACAGAATCCCGAATCAAATCCGGTGCTACCGCAGACGGCGCAACCTGAAATTGCGCCAAGTGGCAAAGCTGGCCGGACTCAGGACGCCGTCGCATCTGTCGCACTGGGAGAAGGGGCGCAAGGTACCGAACCTCGAGAACGCACTTCGGCTTTCAGCGATCATCCAGTGCCCGGTCGAGATTCTGTTCTACGATCTGTTCAACGCCATACGGCACGACGTGTTTACGAAGAGACAATCCTCATTAACCAAGCGCAATGACACCTAAAGCACCGGACATGTTTATTCCCAAGACTCAAGCTGACGCCCTTGCTTTGGAGATCGCGCGCGCATTCGGCGATTCAGCCCGACTCCCATTCTACCGACAAGTCTGCGCAGCGCACAATCACAGCTTAGTCTATCGTGCATACAGAGAGGCTCTCGCGTTGCCAGAACATCAAATCAAGAAATCACGACGCGCATTATTTATCTACCTCATCCGACACTATGACCACCAAACAAACAATTCTGGCAATTGACCCTGGGCTTCGTGAGATCGGGGTCGCGCATTTCAGCGGCATTGAGCTCATAGACTACGGCGTAAAGTCGTTGCGCCGACCGGGTAATGCAAAAATGCGCACGTTGTTTCTCTGCTCAATCGTGGAAAGACTCCTTGAAGAGAAACGGCCCGACATATTCGCGCTGGAGAAAAACTCCTTTGCGAACATGCCACAAAACCAGAACCTCGTACGGGCAGTTGAGAAGCTGAAGCAGGCCGTCCGTACAGCAAAAGTTCCCATCTGGGAATTCGCACCTAACACCATCAAGAAGGAAGTAACGTGCGACGGGCGAGCCTCCAAGCGCCAAGTGGCCCATGTCCTATCCGCTCGGTACCCAGAGTTAAAGGCCTACCGGGAATCCAACCGTCGCTGGCGCGAACGCTACTACCAAAACATGTTCGATGCCGTCGCGTGCGGTCTAACCTACTTAAAACTCCATGACGAAAACCGACTCCAATAAATCACCCATTCGGATAACAGCCCGAGACAAACAGCTCCTGCAAAAGCTCTCGGAATACCGCCTGCTGTCCACCGAACAGATCAGGTATCTGCTGTACCCATCCATGAACCGGGCACGCAAGCGAATTCTACAATTGTTCCGTCACGGACTAGTGGCGCGATTCACCAGACCGGTACGGCTCGGAGAAGGTTCATCGCAGTACATCTATCGACCATCCCGGAAGGGTGAGTCGCTCATTCACCAAGAGCCGCTCGGCCCCAAGTTAGCCACTCGCAGTCTCACCGAGACTCAAGGCAAGCATGCCCTTCAGATAAACGATTTCCGCGTGGCTTTGGAATTGGCAGAACGAATCCGAGATGACTTTTCGCTGGCATATTGGAAACCCGATAGAGAAGTGAAGGTCACCGTTCCGGTCACAATCCGCCAGAAACCAGTGCAGGTCCCGATTGTGCCGGATGGAGTTTTCAGCGTCCGTATCCAAGACAAAGATTTCTTCTACATGCTCGAAATCGACCGGGCAACGACTCCCCTGAATCGAATCAGGATAAAATTGGAGGCTTATCTGAGCTTCTGGCACTCGCGACCGCATCTTGCCGACCTTGGGATTCCGACATTTCGGATCCTTTGGGTCACATCAGGAAAGCAGCGGCTCCAAAATCTCTTGGGAATCATCCAGGCCCTGACGGCCAAGTACCCTCGAACGGATATCGCTTTTCTAACCACGCAGGATCAAGTTCGGCTTGACCAACCGGAGCATATCTTGGGGAAAGTCTGGCAGCTTGTTCATCGGACGGAAGTACTGCTGACCAGTCCGTTTCCCGCCATTCCTTTTGAACGCTCCCGATCGCACCAGGTAAACCACCAGTGTGCGAACCAGAAGCCTGAGCTAGCTAAGGGCGAGCACGGGCCCGGCGGATGAGGTTTATCCTCATCTGCTGGGTGCGGGAGCGTCAATACCGCTGAAAGCGGTATTGAGTTGGGCTACCGGCCTTTCGGCAAGTGTCTTTTCACTAACAGGTTGCCGTAACCAGACTATAAAGTCCCGGAAAACAGCCGATATACAGGGAGTATACAGTCGATTAAACAGGCTGGTTTTGGGGATTTCGTGGAAGCTTTCGCCATCATTCTTATTTTTGCCATAGGCGGGGGACTGGTGCTTTGGTACCAGGGTAAGGCAGCTGAACAGAAGCGCAAAGACGCCCGTCTGGCCGAAGAGGCCGAATCGAAGCGTCTCGCTGAGTGCGAGGAGGTCGTTCGGTACTTCGCCAACTTCTACGGCTATCTGGCACGAGCGGTGGTCAGCCGGGACGAACTGGCCCAGAAAATCGACACTGGAGCCACCGCGGAGGAGCTCCAGGGCTTTATTTCGGGGCGGATGCTATCAGTGGACGGAATCGAGCTCGGAAGCCACGGCAGCGGCCTTCCGGTGATCCTTCCGGACGAGTACCGGGACAAACACCTGTATGTGGTCGGAAAGTCTGGCTACGGCAAGACGAATTTCCTCCGGTATTTGATTCTCCAGGACCTGTCCCGGGGCAACGGGATCGGGGTTTTGGCCCCGGAGATGGAAATGCTCACCGAGGAGGTCCTCCCGTTCATTCCTGACGACCGGGTCGAGGATGTCATCTACTTCAACCCGAAAGACCTTGAGTTTCCGGTTGTTCTGAATCCGCTGTATTTGGAGCCGGGTGAAGACATCGACCTCCACGTGGATGAGACCTTTACCGTGCTTCAACGGGTAGTCGGCGATGGCGGCCCTCGGATGGACGAGATTCTTCGCCACAGCCTTTATGCGCTGACTGAGCGGCCGGGTTCGACCCTTATGGACTTCGAGCCGCTCTTGGACCGCCATGACGATACATTGCGGAAGGAAATTGTTCGAAACACCGACGACGAACAGACCAAGCGGTTCTTCGAACACACCTATCCGCAGCTGCCCAAGGACGCGCACTTTCCTATTATCAACCGGATTTCTCGGATCATCAGGGGTAAGTACGTGCGGAACTGCCTTTGCCCACCCATGCGAACTTCGTTGAAACCGGAAGAGGTTTCAAGGCGTTTGCTCAACATCCGGCGGGCGATGGACGAGGGCAAGATACTTTTATTCAACTTGTCAGATGGGATTCTGGGAACGGTTGCAAGCCAACTGATCGGCCAGCTCATTGTGGCCAAGTACCAAACCGCGACCATGAGCCGCGCCGATACGTCGAAAGGGAAGCGGCTGTCGCACTACCTTTACTTGGACGAATTTCAAAATTTCTGCGGTATCGCACAGCAGTCGTACAAGAAGATTCTCTCGCGGGCGCGCAAGTACAAGCTCGGCTTGATTCTCGCTCATCAACAGACGCGGCAAGTACCTTTGGAACTCTATCGGGAGATCTTAGGCAATGTCTCGACTATCGTAAGCTTTCAAGTTGCCCAGGCGGATGCTGGCAGACTCGGACCGGAGTTCATCAATCAGTATGACTTCGAAATTGAGTCGCTGCCGAAGGAGGAACTGCTAAAGCTTGGCGTCGGCGAAGCATACTGTCGGATTGGCAAGAACACGTTCCCGATGTGGGTTCCCAGAATCGACGTCGAACCAGATTTCGACCGGGCGCGTGAAGTGGTCGAATACTCGCGGCAGACGTACGGCATCCCACGAACACCAAAGACGCAGGATGACGCTCCAAGGCAAACTGGGCCTGACTCCGACCCGCTTGCTGACCTTGATCCAGACGAGGTGTTCTAAATGACGGCAAAGCGCTTCAAATTCACCGAGCGCGACAGCGAACTACTCGTGGACTTGTATAAGCATCGCTTCCTTACCACTACGCAGCTTCAGCGTTTGCACTTTCCATCGATGCAGACTGCTTACCGACGCATGCGGGTGTTGAAGGCGGCCGGGTATGTGGCGTCCTTCATGGTTGCCAACATCGATGAGTCGATTTTCATGGTATCGCTACGTGGACTGCAGGCCGTGGCCGAAGCGCTGGGCGTTGAGCGCGATCAATTGAAGTGGTCAGAGACGAAGGCGAAGCCCCGGGACTACTATTTCATGCGGCACTTCCTCGGGATCAACGATTTTCGAATCGCCCTCACACTGGCCTGCCAAGCGTCCGATGTCCGATTGCTCGGTTTTATCCCTGACTACTACGGCGAAAAATCCGAAAAAGGTGTCGTGACCAAGTACATCAGGGATGTGATCTGCGATGTTACGCACGAGCGTCGAGAGGTCGCCCACACTCCGGACGGCGTCTTTGCCCTTGAACGTGACGGCAAACACGCGTTGTTCTTTTTGGAAATAGATAGAGGCACAGAGGTTATCTCCGATCCAAGTAAGGGGTTGTCAAAGGCTCTGGCGTTTTATTCGGAGTACTTGCTTAGCGGCAAATACCAGCGGTATGCCAGTGACTTTTCGGTTGGCCAATTCAAAGGGTTCAGGACATTACTCGTGACCTCGAGCAGTGACCGACTCGAAAACATACGGCGCACGGCCTCGACACTGCCAGCGCCGGAAAAAGCGAAACAGTTCTTTTGGCTTACCACGTTTGAGCTGGTCGAATCGAAGGGTCTACTGCAATCGATCTGGAAGTCCTCGCTCCAGAGTGATCGTACAAGCTACTCTTTGCTTGGCAGGGGATGAACTTAACGACTCGACAAGAATGATGTGACTATTTGAGGGTATACCATGAGAAATGAGATGGATGACCGCCTAAGGGAAATGTCCGACGAAGAACTGTTGGACATGATAGACAAGAACCCCGAAGATTATACACCGGAGGCAATTGCGGCCGCCAAACAGGAAGCTGAACGACGTGGCGGCATTGAAAAACTGTATGAACTTGTAGATGCGAAGTTTCAGCAAATCGCGCAACAGGAAGAACAATCTCGACTGGACGAGGCCGCATTAGAAGCCGAGAGCGTGCAGGAAGATGCGCATGGACTTCTCTCGTATGGCCTGTTCTCGGGTACCCGCACACTCAAAGACGAAACACTTTCAGAGGTCCAATTCGCGATTATCCGGGATGCAGCCGACCAGGCGGATCAGGTGATTACTGATATCAAGAAGAAGCTGGAAGCATCCAGTATGCCGCTCGATTGCCGGTGGGGAGTCGTGGAAGTCAAAACAAAAGGCTGGGTGTCACGGGTGCGGCGAGACTTCCTCATTGTCGAGTTGAGTGAATTCCCAGACTACCACACGTATATTTCAATCAGGAAATTCGGCACCTATCTCGACTGCATGCGGGCGCTCACTATCGAACCCGGATTCGTAAAGAAGTTTCTTTCCAAAAAGCTTACGGGTGATGAAGAGGCGTTGTCTGCACCCAAGAATATCTTGAAACACCAGGACCTGAATACCTGGAATGGGATCGTCAAGGACTGTATGGAACAAGCGATTGACGAACTTATCGAGCGATTAGGACGGAAACCGGGTCTGGTGCAGCGTGGCGAAAAGAAGTTCTTGGATATCTGGTAAACGATGAAAATAACACCAATAACCTATGCAGTCCGGGAGGACACTCATGGCGATTACACTCAAAGAAGAATCCATTCTGAATGAATGGACGATGATGATCGACCACGGATCCGGCAATGCCGGTACCGTGCTCTCAGCGATTCAAGCGCGTCTTCAGGAAGCCAAAATCCCTGGCGAATGCAGTTGGGCAGTGGAAGAGGTCAAAAGCTCCGGCTTTTTTGCAAAGGTCAGGCGAGACTTCTTGACCGTGAGCCTCCGCGAGTTTTCCGACTATCACATGTACATCGGGATTCGCGACTACGGCATCCACCTGGACTGCTGTCGCTTCCTGACGGTCGAACCGGGATTCCTGAAGAAGTGGGCATCGGAGAAACTCACAGGTTACGCCGACGCTTTGTCGGCACCGAAGAATATCCTCATTCACCAAGACCTTCGGGCCTGGACGACAGTCGTCCATCACGCGGTCATAAGCTCTGTTGAAGAACTCATGGTCAAGCTGGGGCAGGATACAAAGCTGCTGCAGCGCGGAAGCAAGGGATTCTTGGAGATTTGGTGACCAATAGAAAAGGCTCTCGCGATGGGGCGAGAGCCTTTATTGTTTCTGTGAAGTTCACGGCTCAAATTTCACTGAAGGTGGCGTCTCCTGAGATTCTTCAGGGAACAATCGAGATCGCTTATACTCCACCTTGTAAAGAGCGTAATTTGCTCCCGGTACTCTCTCTAACACGAGGTTTTCGCCCTTTGGTTCCTTTCGGTTCGGTGAGCGACCAGGAATGATGATTCTGTCTGGGATTACGTTATCCCAAAGAACTTTTTTCTCGTCACTCATGATTCACCTCCATTCGTTTCTATCGTTACATCAGAACTAGTTCTTTGCAAATGCCTCTAGCATGGTCTGCATGGACTTGAGTATATCATTGATTCTAATCTCATCAAACTCGGCAATGGTCTCACCCTGAGCAAGAGCCTGGAACCCCTCAGAGTTTGTCACTGCCTGTGACGAAGTTGAGGTTGTAACCAACTCTTTGAAGTCAATGCTTACTACACCAAGAAATCGCCCCGCCGAATCTTCAAGTCCATACGATACAATTGTCCGCACATCCACCATGTAGCGACTCAATTCACGGACTATATCGGTCGGTATTGCAACTCTATTGATGTAATACGTTTCAAATTCCTCCCTGGTTGCAAATTTCGGGAAGAACGATACGAAGAGGGTGCCCGGTTGGCTCCAAGCCAAACCCGTATCGCCCATATTCCATTGATATCGTGCTTTAGAATCGTTCGCTTCCTTGATTGGGTCGTCCAGCCCTCTACCGTAGCGATACTTAGCAACAATGTGGTCTCTTCTGAACGGATCCCTCCAAAAAAGAGTTATTCTCGCACCGAGCCTGCTATCAATGACATCTTGATCAATGTTTCTGCATAATCTCCAAAATATCTTTCCTTGAACCGCATCTTTTTGTTGTCTACTGCTGAAAACTATGATGAATCGCAAGACGAATAGAAGAATATAGGAGAGACCCAAGAAAAGTGTCGCTTTGGGATACGACGAATAAGCGAGAATGGCCAAGGTCCCACCCACAGCACCAATGAGGAGACCGGTAAAGTCAGACCACCGCAAGTTCCTTTGAATCCACCGGCGGCAACGATACGTTTTACTGAAGTATTGCATCCGCTCGCATCGGACGGGGTTATGCCCGTCTCATCTTTCTGCGTTCCCGGGCGACGATTTCTGCAATCTCCGACAAATTCTTACTAACTGACAAGGCGTCAATCCGTCGTTTGGCTTCGTCCACTTCATCTCGATCGTAAAAGTCTTTCATGCCATCCCGTCGGACGGGCTGGATGATCCCAAGTCGTTTGTAGTCTCTCATTACCCGAACAGATTTGTCAAAAATCGAAGCGACTTCCTCTATGTCAAGATGTCCCATATTCGTCACCGGCAACTTTCTGGTCTAACCGAAAAACTTGATTATCCGTCAATCTCCGTAGGAGCTAGACGGCAATTACTGTAAAATCACGTCAAATAACGCGAAATCACGTATACTCTGTCAATCTAAAAAATCAGAATCTCAGGGCATTAGCCGGGCTGAACCGATCATAGGTGTCGACGAGGTCTTTCGTGCTCATGTGAAGGTAATTCTGGGTCACCACCAACGACGTGTGGCCGAGAATTTTCTGCAAAATCACTGGCGATCCACCCTGGCGAATGAAGTACGTGGCAGCGCTATGACGAATCAAGTGCGGATACAAATTCACCCCGACCCTTTTCCCGATGTCCTGAATGATCTTGTGGCAATGTCGAGAAGTGATTTGATCGCCGTTCCGTTGACAGAAGACCAGATCACCAGGTATGTCCTGTCGCCAACGATTCAGGTAGAAATGCAGTGTTTTGATAGTCTTCGACCCCATCGGGACCTGTCGCTCTTTCCGGCCTTTGCCGTACACCTTGATTAGGCCCGCCCGCAGGTCCACATGTTCGAGGCGTAGCGTTATGAGTTCCTCTTTCCGGATCATGGCGTCCCAGAAGAGCATGACCATGGTCAGGTTCCGGTAGCCCTCAAACGTATTCCGGTTGAGCGATTGAAGAATCTGGCCGACTTGCTCTGGTGAGATTACCGGTTTGATTCGTTTGGAAGCTTTGATGAGTTTCAGCTTGTGAGTTGGATTCGGCTTCTTCCAGAAGCCTTCCTCTTCGAGGTAGGTAAAGAACCGCCGGTAGACGCGGATTCTGCCATTCACGGTTTCGTCAGAAACTACGCCGATCAACGACAGCAGGTAGTCTTGAATATCCTGCTTCGTAACTTTCTCGATGTCGATGCCTCTAGCCTCGAGGTGGCGGGCAAGATACCCCAATCTCTCCGCGTAGACGTTGAGCGTGCGTGGGGCCAGGTTTCGAATCTTGCAGCCGAAGACAAACGCATCGACGTACGTCTTCCAGTTCTTACCCACTTTGAAATCATCGACCGTTTCATACAATCTCTTGAGATGGTCTTCCATGACAGCTCCTACATGTCAGAGGCCCTTTAGGGTCATTTTGGCCTCATGTTTCGGTTTGTGCTGTCTCTGGAAGTCGTTGTTGCTGTGGGGATTAAATACCCCCGGCAGGACTCGAACCTGCTACCCTCTGCTTAGAAGGCAGATGCTCTATCCGAATGAGCTACGGGGGCGTGGTATGCTTGTAGTCTATTGTTCTGCAACGGGGTTGTCAACTTGAAGTTCCGCCGCCGGCGCGGCTGTAGGGGCGGCCGGAATACGGGTTGACGAATGGCGTTTTCAGGTTATCTTGAATGAAAGACCGATTTACCTGATCTGAAACTTACTGCCGAGTCATTACAACCAGATAGGACTCACAATGCATAGACTGCTGACGCTCGTTGCCCTGTTGGGGCTGCTGATCAATTATGCCGCGCCGCTGCTGGCGGAAGAGACCGAGGAATTTCTCCCGATCGGTTTGACCGAGGAGGAAAAGACGCGGCTGGATGAAATCGGAAAGAACTTCAAACCAACGGCGCCGCCCTCCGGGGTGATGCGCGCCTGCGCCGAGTGGGAGCAATGCGAGCGGGTGCTGATCCGCTGGCCGCTGGGGATTCCGGTCAGCCTGGTGGCGGAGATGTCGGAAAACATGATGGTCACGACGATCGTGGCCAGCACGTCGCAGCAGTCGAGCGCCATCAGCACGTATACCTCCGGCGGCGTCAACATGCTGAACACCGAGTTTATTATCGCCGCCACCAATTCGATCTGGACGCGCGATTACGGCCCGTGGTCGATCTTCGA
This sequence comes from Candidatus Zixiibacteriota bacterium, assembly GCA_020853795.1. Taxonomy (NCBI): domain Bacteria; kingdom Pseudomonadati; phylum Candidatus Zixiibacteriota; species Candidatus Zixiibacteriota bacterium. The sequence goes on along the minus strand of JADYYF010000064.1, from coordinate 9,643 downwards.
CGAGAACGGCAATCTCGGCTTCACCGATCATATCTACAATCGCCCGCGGCCGCAGGACGACTTAATTCCGGGGATCGTCGGCGCGGCCTGGGGGATCCCGGTCTATGCGCTGCCGCTGACGCATACCGGCGGAAATCATATGAGCGACGGCATGGGGATGTCGATGTCGGAGCGGCTGGTGTACGACGAGAATCCGACATTGACGCACGCGCAGGTCGACTCGATCATGCTGGCTTACCTGGGCAACGACTACACGGTGCTGGAATACGTGCAGACCAGCGGGATTCACCACATTGATTGCTTCGCGAAATTCCTGAATCCGAATACGATCATGGTCAAGGACGTGGCGCCGTCCGATCCGGACTACTCGCGGCTGAACGCCCGCGCGGCGGAATTGGGCGCGATGATCGGGCCGTGGGGCCAGCCGTACAAGATCGTACGGGTGTTCTGTCCGTCGGGGACGGCATACACGAATTCACTGATTCTGAACAAGAAGGTGCTGGTACCGACGTTCAGCAGTGCCTGGGATGACGACGCGCTGCAGACGTACGCCGATGCGATGCCGGGCTATGAGATCATCGGTTTTACCGGCTCGTGGCTGTCGGATGATGCGATTCATTGCCGGGCGATGGGGATTGCGGACCGGCAGATGATGTACGTCAATCACATTCCGCTCAAGACGACCGGTGATTCGGTCAATCCGTACCGGGTCAGCGCGTTTGTATTTGCGCATTCGGACGCGGCGCTGGTGATGGATTCACTCAAGGTTTACTACAGCGTCAACGGCGGGGCGTTTGCCTCGGTGGCGCTGACGGCGACGGCGTATCCCGATTCTTTCGAGGCGTTCATTCCGGCGCAGGCGCCGGGCAGCGAAATCCGGTACTATCTCAAGGCTGCTGATGCACTCGGCAAGATCGGGACATGCCCCTACATCGGCGAGGCCTGGGCGTTTGAATTCAACGTCAACGCCGCGCCGGTGATCGCGCCGCCGGACAGCTTCCTCGTGCGGACGGAGACGGCGTTCTCCTACTATCCGAACTTCACCGATCCGGACGACGTGACACATACTATCAGCTACGGCAGCTTGCCGGCTTGGCTGACCGAAAGCAACGACACGGTCAGCGGCGCGCTGCCAGCGCTGCCGCTGGTGTCGCAATTCACGGTGACGGTGGCGGATCAATTTAGCAGCGACCAGCGGACGATTACGGTGACCTCGTACGGGTGCGGCGATGCCGACGGCAATGGGAGCGTGACGATTTCGGATGCGGTGTACCTCATCACGCACATCTTCTCGGGCGGTCCGGCGCCGGTGCCGCCAGAGGGCGGCGATGCGGATTGCAGCGGGATGATCACAATCTCGGATGCGGTGTACCTGATCACGTACATCTTTGCCGGCGGTCCGGCGCCGTGCGCGAGCTGTCCGTAAACGGGCCCGACTATTCCGCCTGCAGGCGCGAGCCGAGGGCGATGATCAGGTAGCTTGCGAACGAGGGGTAGGGGTTGATGCCCGGGAACTCGGGCAGATGAGCGATGCGCAGGCAAAGGCGGCGGTAGTGGATCGCCGCAAAAGGGGCAGCGGCGACAATGGGACCATCCAGCGAGACGGCGCGGCTGTCGTACACTCCGAAGACCATGCCGATCCCGACCGGCTTAAACAGGTCGTATTCGTATCCCAGCACAAAGTAGGTGGCGCGTTTGCGGTAGGAGTCGACGAAGATGCCGCCCTCGACGGAGTAGTGCGACTTGCCGTGCTCATGGAAGACGAAACTGACGCCGCCGCCGGGATTGAATTCGTTGAAACGCTGCCCGGATTGATCGCGGCGATCGAGGTGATAGGAGAGGCCGTAGAGATTGAGGCCGAGGCGAGAATAGTCGAAGGCCCACGCGGCAGTGGCGTCAGCAGCAAGAATCAGCAGCGCGAGGCTGAGGCAGAGTCGAGTTGTCAACACGAGGGCAATGTATATGGTAACGCAGCGGAGTCCAAGCGGCGGGTGCGGGGAAAATGAAGAAGCCGTCCCAAGCGGGGCGGCTTCCAATGGCGTCGAGGTAGAACGGAATATTAGAATTTGCGGCGAGCGACACCGAGACCAAGCAGACCGAGGCCAAGGAGCATGATCGTCGTTGGTTCGGGCACCGACTCGAAGTCCTTCTCGAGCAGGTCATTGCCACACTCAACTGTGTTGTGGAAGGTGAGCTTGCTGTAGTTGCCCAGGTCCACGCCGAGGGTCGAGATGTCGAAGGAAATCTCGGTGACATAGGTATTGCCGGTCCCGGGGAGCAGGTAGCCGGTTTCGTAGTTGAGATACTCGGTAGTGAGGATATCAGCGGTGCCGAGGACGTCACCCGTAGCGACCGAAAACGCGCCGGCGGCGTTGCGGATCGAGGTGTAACTATAGTAGCTGCCGGGGATATTCGGAATCAGGTTGTAGGTGTGCACATCGAAGAGCCGGCCGGTGGCGAGGTTGATGGCGTAGTCGTACTTGTTGCCGTCGAAGCCGAAGAACAGGTCGCCGGCGGAATAGCTGCGGCCCCAATCGCTTGACCAGGCAGAGAGATTGAAGGACTTGGTCAGCGAGATGTAAAACTTAGAATCGCTGATGAAGCAGTTAAGGCCCTCCAGATCGTAGGCTTCACCGCCGCCGCCGAGTGTTCCCGGTGAGGGCAGGTAGCCGATGCCGCTCGGGTAGCTGATTTCCGAGGTGTTATTGTGTTCATCGAATTCGGTCGCGCCGAAATCATAGTAATTCCAGTTGACGGCGAAGGCGGGACCGCACAGCAGGAGGACAGTGGCAGTGGCGATCAGTAGCAGGGTTTTCATCTGAAGTATCTCCCAAAAAGTAGATAGCATAGTACAACCGCTTCCTTCTATGCAATTTGAGTGCCCAATTTGCAGGCTTTGACGTGCAAGGAGTTAGAGCAACGAAGTGAGTTCCCAAGCGTTTCAGTGTCAGTAAAATCGACAAGAACGGCGATGCTGGCAGTACGGAGTCACACCACGCGCATAAGTTGCAACGACTTAGAAAAGCGGGAGTATTCTGTCCAGTTATTGTCGGGAGGAGCGACAGAATGGGCTATTTTAAAGGCAGAACCGACGGTTATGGTCGGGGTGATAGGATTTGAACCTACGACATCTTGCTCCCAAAGCAAGCGCGCTACCAGGCTGCGCCACACCCCGACGAAGCTGCAAGGGCAATTATAGCGGCGGTCGGGGGCAAGTCAAGCGGCAAAGTCGGAGCGGCGCGGCTCGGTTTTTCCTGTCGCTGATGCGGATTGGCGGTTATCATGGGGGACAAAGTTTGTGGCAATGAATTTGACTTGATGATGATAGAGGCAAGGCAATGAGCGAAGAAATCATCCGCGAAGAGATGGAAGTTGACGTGTTGCTGGTCGGGGCCGGGCCGGCGAATCTGGCCTGCGCCTGGCGGCTGATGGACTTGATCGAGCAGGATACGGCGGCCGGCGGAAGCTTGGGGGAAGCGGTGATCATGGTGATCGAGAAGGGCTCGCACGTGGGCGCGCACTCGATCTCGGGTGCGGTGCTGGATCCGGTGGCACTTGCCGAGTTGGTCCCGAATCATCAGGAACTGGGGTCGCCGGTTAAGACGAAGGTGACGGGCGACAGCATGCTGTATCTGACGAAGGGCGGCAAGTTCGCAGTGCCGTGGGTGCCGAAGTCGATGCATCATCACGGGTGCTATATCATTTCGCTCAATGAACTGACAACCTGGATGGGGGCGCAACTGGAAGCGCGCGGGTGCCAAATCTTCCCCGGAACAGCCGGTGCCGAGCTGTTGATGGACGGCGCGAAAGTCGTCGGAGTGCAAACCGACGACAAGGGGATCAACAAGGAAGGTGAACGCAAAGCCGCGTTTGAGCCGGGGATGAATCTGAAGGCGAAGGTGACGGTGCTGGGCGAGGGGGTGCGCGGGTCACTGACGAAAAAGTTGATTGCGAATAACCGTCTTGACGCCGATCGCAATCCGCAGAACTACACGACGGGGGTGAAAGAGTTGTGGGAGTTTCCGACGGGGACATTGAAACCGGGGCAGGTGATTCACACGATGGGTTATCCGCTCGACACGCAGACTTTCGGCGGCGGGTTCATCTATAATCTATCGGATATGTTGATGTCGATCGGGTTGGTGGTGGGACTGAATTATCGCAACCCGTTCACCGAGCCGCAGGCGTTGTTCTCGAAAATGAAGCAGCATCCGCATATCGCGAGGCTGCTGGCGCCGGGCAAGATGGTGCGCTACGGCGCGAAAGCGATTCCGGAGGGCGGGTATTGGTCGATTCCGAAGAATTATGGCGATGGATTCTTGATCGTCGGCGACAGCAGCGCGTTTCTGAATCCGGCGCGGCTCAAGGGGATTCATCTGGCGATGAAATCGGGGATGTTGGCGGCGGAGACGATTTTCGAGGCGCTGAAAGCCGGGGATACCTCGGAGGCAAAGCTGGCGGCGTTCGACCGCAAGTGGCGGAGTTCCTATATTTACAGCGAAATGTACGGGCAGCGGAATTTCCATTTCATGTTCGAGCGCGGTGTCTGGTCGGCGCCCGGATTCGTGCTTGAGCATGTCTTCCGGGGATTCGGCGTGCGTCCGGACGCGAGCGAGGATCATCTCAGCATGCGCAAGACGGGGGAGTATTTCGGCACGCAGCGACCGAAGCCGGAGCAGTGGCGGCCGAAGCCGGACGGCAAGGTCATCTTCAACAAGCTCGATTCGGTGTATTACTCCGGCACGAATCACGACGAAGACCAGCCGGCGCATCTGCACGTGTCTGATCTGAACATCTGCGCGACCACATGTGTCGAGGAGTACGGTAATCCGTGCCAGTATTTTTGTCCGGCGCAGGTGTATGAGATGGAGGAACACGACGGCGGGAAGCGGCTGAAGATCAATGCCTCGAACTGCGTGCACTGCAAGACCTGCGACATCGCCGATCCGTACGCGATTATCACGTGGGTGGTTCCGGAAGGCGGCGGCGGGCCAAAGTATGATGGGCTATAGAAGACGATAGCGCTGGATAGACAGGACCCTCACCCCCGACCCCTCTCCCAGAGGGAGAGGGGCAAAGCTTTTATCTGCCCGTGTTTCGAGTGGTGGAATCACGTCAGGATCGCAGGGATCCTGACCTACGGAATCAGATTGCTTCGTCGCGGTTGAAGTTGCCGGCAGGATAGAGATTCGTTCGCTCCTCGCAATGACACCCTCACCCCTGATCTCTCTCCCAGAGGGCGAGGGGCGAAGGCGTAGGGGAGGGGCTTGTCCCCGCCCGTGACGCGAGAAGTGGTCGGACGTCAGGATCGCAGGGAGCGTGAGTCGCACGTGAGCGGTGCAGCATGGCGAAGGACACACCCCGTCTCGAGCCCGCTTCAGGGGCTCAAGACGTGGGCTTGTGGCGGGCGGTGTGATGATGAAAGTGTAGCCGTCGGCAAGGCGGGCTCGATCCATCCCTCGCGAGAAGACCTGACGCAACAGGTGGCACCATCCGGAACTCGGGCGGCTTTGAATATCAGCATACGGGCGAAAGAACATTGGCTTGAAGGAGCCGTAAGCAGGGTGTAACTTGGGCGGCGGAAACAGCAGAATTGAGGAAGGATAATGAAACGAACTTGGGTAGTGGCATTCATGGCAGTGATGTGCGCATCTGCGTGGGGAGCGGAAAAGGTAACCGTTGATCCGGTGCGGTATTCGAATGAGTACCGGTTCAAGGCAACTAACGACCAGTTCACCTTCATCTTCGGCACCACGCATCTGGAGGTCAAGTTAGCACAACTAACGAGTCCGGACTCGACCCAGCTCGATTTTTCGGCGGACGCGATCTTTGTGTCGGCCGTTGACTCGCTGACGGTGAAGCCGAATTCCAAGCCGGTGCGCATCTTCATCGAGGGTACCGGGACGACGCTCGAAGAAATCATCACCTTTGTCGAGCCGCAACGCGACACATTGAAGTTCGAACTGCTGAAGAACTATCCGATGCGGGCGCAGAGCACTCTCAAGGAGAAGCGGGAATTCTCATACGCGCAACTGACGGACACGAATCTGGTCGCATTGCGAAAGTCGTTCGATCTCGATGCGGTTGCCGGCAACGGCAGTGAGGTGGAACGGATCATCGACCTGATGCACTGGGTGCATACGCGGATTCGCCACGACGGCAATACGCCAAACCCGCTTCCGAATCCCCGCAACGCGGTCAATATCATCGCGGTCGCTGACCGGGAGAACTGGGGGATGAATTGCCGGATGCTGGCCACGGTGCTGAACGAGTGCTACCTGGCGATGGGTTTCCAGTCGCGGCATCTGACCTGTCTGCCGTTCGACATCAACGACCAGGACTGCCATGTGGTGAACATGGTGTGGTCGGACTCGCTGCGGAAATGGTTGTACATGGATCCGACGAATGATGCGTACTTCACGAACACGGCGGGTGTGATCCTGAGTCCCTGGGAAATCCGCACGGCCATGGCCGGCGGCGATTCGTTGGTCCTGCCGGAAGAGATCAACTGGAACGGTCAGCGGCAGAATCCGGTGGATTACATGAATTACATGGCGAAGAATCTCTTCCGTTTCGAGTGTCCGCAGGTGAGCGCGTATGGATACGAATCGTGGCCGGGAACGCGGTATTACATCTCACTGAATCCGACGGACTACGATCCAGGCAAGCAGACGTCGACCAAGGCGGAGAGTCCCGCGCCGGGGACGAGCACGCTGGATGAGGTGGTGACGGATGATCCAGCGGTGTTTTTTGCGGCGCCGCGGGAACGGTAGTTGACCAGTCGGGTTTCGCGCATTTAAGAGCGTGCGCGAGCGAGAGTGACAGCAACGCTGGAAACCCGAACTACGGGCTATCTCTTTCTCTCTGCCGGAAACTCACCAGGTTGGCCGGTCAGTCTGACGATACTGTCCTGATATGCCAGCGAATCCTTCAGGAATAGGGACGAATCATGAATTTGCTGCGGTGATCGCCCTGTTACACCGTAGGGGAGCAACCGCCAATCTCCGCGACCAGTCGTAGTTGGTGAGCTAAATAACCCTTTGTGAACAACTATCGTAATCACAATGGAATCGATTTCATGGTTTACGGTCACCCAATCAAACGCCAGTTTATCGGGGTATGACAGGTTCAACTCAGGACCACGAAAGACCTCGCGGGGAATATGAGCATCCCGACAGAAGTAATCAAACTCCCACTCGGCAACCTCTCGGGCTCTTGTGACAGATGATGCTGGTCCGCAGTTATTGACCACGTACACCACAATCAGGACAACGGCTAAGCCAAATATCACAAACCTTGCCAATCTTGATTTCATCTGTTCCTCATTCCCCGATCGGAGCTGAACCTGTTAAGTTGATGCCCAGATCGTCGCCCCACTGCTGACCGGTGAACGTGAACTCCGGGGTCGTGCTGCTCTGTACACGAATACGCCCCAAACTTCGTATTCCAAATTCTGCGTGACCAGTCCAAGGAAACAACTCCCGCTTATCGTCAAATACGGAGAGTCCGAACCGCGGGGGTTCGGACCTACGAACTGCTGCGCATCGTAGTTGAAGACGTTGCGCACGTTGCCCTGATGATCGGCCACGATGAAGTCTTTGGTAAACGTTCCGCTGATGATATCACCACGGCTGGCTGAACAAATTTTGCGGCCGACGGCGTAGACATTGTGTGACCAGTCGAGAAGTTTGGTGAGCTCCGACAATTCAGGACGTCAAGTGTCCGATCGACACGCAAATCAGTTTTCGACTTGATAGATGCTCACAGGTGTAACAGCAAGTAATCGTTGTCCAATTATTGTTGCCTCACCTTGGTCGTTGAGCTTTGTGTTTGCTTCGAAGAGCTCACCGTTATCCATTCGGATACAAAATAATCGATTGGATACACCATCCTGCGATTCTTCATGAGCATTCTTCCCAAGAAGTGCGTTCCGAAAGATGACCCTGAGTTCATCCTTCTCTCGAATATCCTGTTGGTCACGCGCGCTGTTGGAAGTCGGGTAAACCAAGTCTTGGTCGAGTGCCGATAGGCACACATACAGGGGAAGTACGCAGCTCCCCGTACAAGTGTCCACGAACCTGCGGAACTCCGCCCCAATCCGAAAAGCCGTTTCGATATCGTCGACAGTCGACAGAACGAGAATTGGGCCGCGGTCATAGGTCAGGGCGAGAATCATTGCTATCTCCCGGTTTCTTTGTAGCTGAGACCCATCTTCCCCGCCCGAAAGCAGTTCCCCCAACTGAGTTCTAAGCAAGTCCATGTAATACGCTGGCAATGCTCGAATACGTCCCGTTTTTCTCTCAAATCCAATTCTCACGATGCCGCCTTGAAATTCAGTCGGGTCATATTTCACTGCATATTGGGCGACCAATAGATCTGCGACACTGTCTCTGACTTCATAAATACACTGAAGTGAGATTTCTGAACTAAGCAGTGTATACGCGTAAGGATATGGTGGCTCTCCTTCGTCGTGCATTCCTTGGCCCTCAGCTTTCTGATTGACTCGCTGCATTTCTTTGATGACGCGATTCAAGAACTCTGGATTTTCAAACTGCTTGAACAGAGGACTCTCTCTCGAACTGGACTTGCTCTGTTGAAAGATCGTTGAGACTCCTCGTGGCAGTTGCGCGAACAATTCATCGATCTCGCAGGTCATGGACTGGCGCTGCCCTGCTACACATCCAGTGGTTAGCATTGCTGCCAGGATAAGTAGACGCGATTTGCGGAACATGTTAGAATCCTCCTTGCCTTGTAACGCCAAGAAATAACTCCCACATTGCCGGAGAATGGAAGAAGGCTCGCGACTGAGCTGTTAGATACAATAGCCTTCGCTGTACATTCGGGTCACTTGATGCTGGGCCATTCCCAGAATACCATGGCGTCGATGCCCAATATCTAGCCTGTGCTCCGGGTCCACATCGATCATATTTTTCCCCTGCACCGTATATTCTCTGGCCGATCGAATGCCCCACTTCGTGTACAAGAGTTGACGCAACGAGGGCACCAAATTTGGACATCAACAGCCCACGATCGCGATTATTGAGTTGAATTTTTTCTCCGGGGTAGAAGCCGTTAGCAGACTGCTTCTCACTTTGATCTCCCGCGATGTACTGGCCATGGCGTCCGCCCAAATCGGCCCACTCCACGCGACCAGCATCCAAGAAACTCATAGCCCGGTCATACATGTCTGGGCTAATGCCTACAAGTCCGCCGCTCTGGCTGTAGGCCTGCAGTGCGTCGGTCATATAGGTCTTAAGTCTGAAGACTTCCTTAGCGTCTAGTGGCGTTCCATTCATGTCTGTCGAGCTATTCGAACCGGCCGGATCACTTTGACCGCCAGAGTCGTCGCCGGGATGCATCCTAAGCCACCTGGCAAGCTCATCCACAGTCGTCACAATCGTTCCAGGATCAGCAAGCATTACCGCTCTCGCAAAAGGATCATCGTACCAACCGTATAGAGATCCGCCGATGGACCCGCCCCAATCAAGTTCTGGATTGAAATCAACACCCCATGTTTCCATCCCCGTCGGGTCAATATACCGAATCGGATTATTCCGCACATACGAATAGGGGTTGTGGTAGTCCTTCACCGGGTCGGGAGAGGAGAACCGGCCGATCGACGGATCGTAGAAGCGCGCCCCGT
>JADYYF010000063.1 GCA_020853795.1 Candidatus Zixiibacteriota bacterium | reverse complement strand
CCGATCCCCTTGATCGAGAATTTCAGATCGGTCTTGCCGGGGCCTTTGATGTGCACCTTGTTGGTGCGCTTCATCAGCTTGACCAGCGGGTCCATGGCCTTGGACATTTTGGCGTAGTCGATGCAGCAGACGTCGAAGTAAAACTGCTCGAATTTCTCCTGCGGCATCTGCGCCAATTGCGCCATGGCGTTGTTGGGATAGCGCAGCACGACCCACTTGGTTTTCTTGACGCGCTGTTCGAGGTGGACCGGATGATAGAAGAGCGAGTTCCACAGCTTCATTTTGGCGCCGGGGATATCGTTGAGGTCGAAGGGATTTTCCGAGCCGCGCACGCCGATATAGCACTGCGCCTGCTTCATCATCGACAGGTGGAACTTGGCGAAGGCCTTGATCTGCTCGGCGGTGTTGCCGGCGAGGAACTGGCGAATCAACGATTCGTCGTTGTAGAACCAGAAGGGAACGCCGCCGGCCTTGGTGACCTTGCGGATGATCGCCTTGCCCAGTTCGAGGGTGGGGACGCCCTTGATTTCGATGTAGACGACTTCGCCCTTCTTGACCTCGCACGACCAGTTGACGAGGATGTCGGCGAGTTTATCGTGGCGGGGATCTTGCATGAACTACCTCCGGAAAAATCCGTCGCGGCGTGCAGCCGGCGGAGCAAAATGTGTCTTGCGATTAATTAATTGCTGAGCGGCGGACAAATCAATTATAATCGCGCGAAATGAAGATGCGGTGGAAGATGGAAGAGCACAACCCCCTCGGTCCCCCTTTGCCAAGGGGGAATCGGGCGCGGGTCGTTTTTCTGATCGCGACAGTGCTTCTGGCCTCGTGTGCGAAGGAGATGCCGCCGCCGGGCGGACCGGCGGACAAGACGCCGCCAGAGATTTTAGCGACGACGCCGCCCGGGGGCGCGACGATGGTGGATCCTGCGGCGCCGATCGTGGTGGAGTTTTCGGAGCGGATCAACGGCAAGGCGATCGGGAATGCGCTGTTTATTTCGCCGCCGCTGAAGGTCGAGCCGACGGTGCGGGTCAAGGGAGCGCGGCTGCGCATCGAGCCGAATGAGCCGCTGGATTCGGGTCGGACGTATGTGATCACGCTCGGCGCATCGCTGCAGGACTTGCAGGGCAACCGGCTGACGTCGTCGCAGACGCTGGCGTTCTCGACGGGGGAGCAGATCGATTCGGGGCTGATCGCGGGGCACATCTACGACCAGCAGAAACCGCTGGTGAATTTTCGCGTGTTTGCCTACGCGAATGATGCGACTCTGATCGATTCGCTGTTCGTGCGGATTCCGGATTACATCACGGAGTCGGGCAGCGACGGAAGTTTTGCGTTCGCGAACATGAAAGAGGGGGAGTATCTCGTGCTTGGGGTCGAGGACAAGGATCGCGACAACCTGATCAGTAGTGCAGTCGAGAGGATTGCGCTGCCGCCATACCTGGTGAATGCCTTCCCACCGGAGATCAAACCGCAGCGGCTCGATCTGCACGTGACGCGCTATGATTCGACGGAATTGGCGCTGATCAATTGCAGTGAAGATAACGGCGCGCTGATTGTGCAATTTGCCGGCGAGCCGCTTGATCCGGCGACGGTGGTGAGCGACTCGATCAGCATCGTTGATGCGGAAGGAAAAGTGCTGCATCCGGAGGTCGTGAGTTTGCTCACCGCCGAACCGGAGCGGGTGTACCTGTGGAATCAGGCCCTGTTGCGGGACTCGACGTATGCGCTGATTCTGCGCGGAGTGCGGGGCAATGCGGGCAAGCGGTTGGGGGGCGAAGTGTGTTCGTGCGCGGTAGAGTATCGCGGAGTCGATCAGGTCGCGCCAGTGATCAAGGAGCGGATTCCGGCGGGACAGACTGCGACAGTCTATCCAGGGGATACGTTGCGGCTGGTGTTTTCGGAGCCAGTGACAGTCAGGGACAGCGCGGTGATTATCTCGATCGACTCGGCGCAGGTGGTCTTCGGGGCGTTGACGCAGGTAGCCGGTTCGACGCGCTACAAATTGACTACGAGTGAAGTGTTGCCGGCGGAACGGCCGTTGACGACAGTGGTGCAGATGCGGAAGATTATGGATCGCGCCGGCAACACGGGAGCCGACACGATGTACAATTTCAAACTCACGGTCGCGGCGCCGGACTCATTGGCGAGTTTGAGCGGCGTGATCGAGGTGCCGAAAGACCTGTCCGTGACGGTGGTCTTTGCAGGTGCGACGCGCAAACAGCAGTACTTCTTGCGCGAGCAGGTGGCGGGAGCGTTCAAGTTGTCGCTCTATCCTGACCTATATACGGTAACGGCCTTCAGCGACGCCAACGGCAACGATCGGTGGGACGGCGGGAGTTTGCGGCCGTTTGGTTTTGCCGAGCGCGGTTGGTTGGTAGCCGACAGCGTGCGGGTGCGCGCGCGGTTTGACCACGAAGACTATGTTCTCAAGTTAGAGTAGGAGACAGGAGGCGCGATGATCGATTTATCCTCACTGCCGGTTTGGTTAGCGGAGACGATCGTGTTTGCGGCGATCGTGCTCGGGGCGTATCTGCTGTCCGAGGTTGTCGTTCTGATCATCAACCTCGTCAAGCGCTATTTGGCGGCGCGCACCAAGACCGATCTCGACGACAAGATTCTCGATGCCGTCAAGGCGCCGATTCGTTACGCGATGATCTTTGTCGGCGCGACGATCGCGCTGAAGCGGCTCGATCTGCTCACTTCCGAATCGAAGGACTGGGTCTTCAAGATCACCTCCGGCGCAGTCTTTGTCGGCTTTGCGTTCGTCGTGACGATGGTGATGCTGCGGCTGGTCAAGATTTTCACGCGCTGGTATGCCGACAAGGTCGCGGCCAAGACGGAAAGCACGCTTGATGACCAGTTGCTGCCGCTGATTCGGCGGATTCTCAACGTGGTGGTGGTGGCGATCGGCGTGGTCACGGTGCTGGACCATTTTGCGGTCGACGTCAAGGGCTTGATTGCGATCCTGGGGGTCGGTTCGCTGGCGATTGCGCTGGCAGCGCAGGACACGGTGGCGAACATGATCGCCGGGTTCATTCTGATGCTCGACCGGCCGTTCCGCAAGGGCGATCGGGTGGTATTGGCCAGCGGGGAGACGGTGGATGTCTACGACATCGGCTTGCGCTCGTCGAAGTTCATGACGTTCGACAACACGCTGGTGATCGTCCCGAACAACGAACTCGTAAAGGCCAAGGTCACCAATTTGTCATATCCGGAGGAGACGATCCGTGTCAAGATCGATATCGGCGTGGCGTACGGCAGCGATATCGAGAAGGTGAAAGCGATTTTGCTGAATGT
>JADYYF010000062.1 GCA_020853795.1 Candidatus Zixiibacteriota bacterium | reverse complement strand
TTGGCCATAAACAGCAGTGATTCCGCCAGCGTCGTCTTGCCGCTCGAACCGTGTCCGACTATTCCGATATTGCGAATTTGCTCAGCAAGGTACTCTTTCAAGGTCAGCTCCTCTGTGGAAAAAGGCCTAAAATCATAAGACAAATAGCTTAGCGGAATCGGGCGAATTTGTCAACCGAATTGTCGCCGCTCGCAGGCTCCGCGGAGAGTCGCGCCTGGAGCCAGCGCAGCACAAAAAACGGCACCCAAACCACCGCAGCAATCAGAAGCAGCACCAGACCTTGCAGCCGATGGCGATACTGCGGCTGTGCAGAATCTGCGCAGGCCGCGATTCGTGTCAATTCGAAGTGAAACGGTGTCGATCTTGAAGCATGGAGGAATACATGTACGTCCACTCGATTGCCGGCATTCATCGCGGCCTTGATCTGCTTGACCGCGCCGCGCGCCGAATCGCCGATTTCGAAAACAGCAACCCCGCGCGCGATCAGGTTGATCTGATCGTCGCCGAGCACGCGGTTAAGGCCAACGTCGCCGCCTTGAAGGCCCAAATCGATGCCGGCGGCGCGCTGCTGGATATCTTAGCCTGATTGCCCCTAAGAGATATGACGCACCGCAACCGCTTCGTCAATCACAGCCAATAGCCGATCCCGCCGTCGCGCGTACGAGAATTCCGTCAACACCCGTTGGCGCGCCTTCACGCCCGCGCTGGACGGCAGTGCCAGCGCGCCTCGGATCGCTGCCACAACATCCGCAGTCGCCCAACTTTCGACGATGATCCCGGCGTCGCCGACAACCTCCGGCAGCGCCCCGCCACGACTCACCACCGGCACGCATTCAAACAACATCGACTCCGCGACCGCACAGCCGAAGCTTTCGTGCCGCGACATCTGCAAGTAGACCTGCGCCGGAGCATAGTAGGAGCCGATGTCGGCATACGGCACCGCGCCGACGAGCTTCACGTTGGGCGGCAGGGTGCCCACCTTGCTTTGCAGCACCGCCGGAGCGATTCCGCCGACGTGCACGAAGCTCACGTCCGGCATCTGCGCGGCCGTGGCAAAGAATTCCTCCAGCCCCTTGATTCGCCAGGTGTCTTCCCGGCCATAGCCCACCGTCAACACACTCGGCGACTTGGGGCGCGCGATACCCTCGGCCAGGTCTTCGAAGCCGTGCGGAATCACCTTCGTCCTGGCCGGGTCAACCTGGAAATTCGCCAGCAGATCGTGGTGTGAAGATTTTGAGACCGTGAGCACCCGCGTTGCCCGATTCAGCACCGATTGTGTGGCCTGGCGGTGGAGGAGTCTGCGCGCGGTGCCGTAGTTGAGATCGGGGCGATGCACGACTTCATACCCGCCGATCACCAGCACAATCGGCTTGCCCTGACGTCGCGCCCGCACGACCAGCGGCCAGGCGCGCACGGTCGCAAACCAGACGAACAGCAGGTCGCAGTCGTCCACCAGCCGGCGCGAAGCGGCGGAGGGCCACAGCGCGCGCGGCAGGACGTATTCGACGACTTCGTGTCGTTCGCGCAGAATCCTGGCATCGCGCGTGATGAAGGACGCCGCATTCGCTGCGGCGAGCAGGATTTTCACGGGAGTAAATTACGATAAGCGTCGCTTGCGGACAAAGACTAACTGCCGCTACCGATCGGACGGCTGACTCGGCGGCGCGGGACGGTGCAGCGGAATTTCCTGTCTCTCGCTGACCCGCCCGAGCGAATCGAGCACTTCGAACGCGAACGACGTATCTGCCGCCTGTTTCCAGCCGACCAGTCGCAGGTTCTCGTTGCTCTGGGTCAACTTCTGCCAGCCGTTCATCGGCTTCGGCCTGACGTCGTTCTTCCCTTGCGGCTCCATCAAGTGAATCAGCAGGCGCTGGTCCGGCCCTTTGAAGCCGTAGGCCAGGTACTTGCTGTCGGGACTCCAGATCAGATCGTAGAAGCGCGTCTGGATTCCGAACACCACGAATTTGTCATATTGCTGTTCGCAATTGTAGACGCCTAGCCACTGATCGTCGGTGCCGGACACGAACGCGACCCATTTGCCGTCGGGGGAGGCTGCCATGTGATGGAATTTCTGATTGTCAAAGCGTTGATCAGCCGAGTGCGGAAACGCCATCGGCACGGTGTCCGCCAGATCGGAAACATGCAGCAGTACCGTGCGCTTATTTTCGCCGGAGCGAACGAAGATCTCCGTGCTGTCGCGATTGAGTTGGATTTTCGGGCTGCCCGGTCCGGCGGCATCGGCACACCCGATCAGGATGACGGTCAACGCGGTGGTCGCTATGGCAATGGCTTTCATTATTGCTCTCCACTCAGCTTGTGTGTTATGACTTATACACTCGAATCCCGGCGTTGACAACACAAAAGCAATCGGGCCTGCCCCAGCGGGCAGGCCCGATCAAGATCAGGAACCTCTGCAGTTCTGTCTTAGTCGACCAGCACTTTTTCCAGCCGTTCGACGATATAGTCGGCTTCGGCCTCAGTAATGACCAGCGGCGGGCTGATGCGAATCGTGTGGCCGTGGCTGTCGTTGGCCAAAAGATCCAGCTCCAGCAGCTTGCGGCAGAACTTCATGGCATCGCCGTCCTTGACTTCAATGCCGATGAACAGGCCGCGGCCGCGCACTTCCTTGACATGCGTCGAGCGCTTGGCGACTGCCTCGATCTTGGCCTTCAGATACGCGCCCATTTTCGCCGAACGCTCGGAAAGCCGTTCGCGCTTGAACACCTCGATTGCGGCAATTCCCGCCGCCATCGCCAGCGAATAGCCGCCGTAAGTCGAGCCTTCCGTCCCGGGATGGAAGACCATGTCCATCAATTTCGAGTTGGTGACCAATGCCGACAACGGTACCAGGCCGCCCGAAATCGCCTTGCCGATAATGATTGCATCCGGCGTGACATCCTCGTGCTGGAAACAGAAGTCGCGGCCGGTACGGCCCAGACCGACCTGAATCTCATCAAAAATGAGCATCAGGTCATGCTTGTCGGCCAGTTGGCGCAAGCCCTTCAGGAAGCCGGTCGGCGGAATGTACATGCCGCCCTCGCCCTGCATCGGCTCAACCAGGATGCCGCAAGTATTGTCGTTGATAAGCGATTCGACGCTCTTGAGGTCGCCGTACTGAGCCAGCTTGAAGCCGGGCGTCAGCGGGCCGAAGCCTTCCTTGTACTTCGGTGTTTCCGAGAAGGAAACGACGGTAATCATGCGGCCGTGGAAATTCGACGAGAAGACGATGATCTCCTGCTTGCCGTCCTGAATGCCCTTGGCCTTGTAGCCGTAGTAGCGCGCCAATTTGATGGCAGTTTCGACCGACTCGACGCCGCCATTCTTGCAGAGGGCTTTGTTGCCGTTGTTGCCGAAACGCGGCCCCAGTTGCGGCACGAGTTCGCAGAGATTCTTAAGGAATTGCGCCCGCACGTCGGTGTAAACGACGTTGGAAATTACCGAGCCATAGCCCTTGTGGAGAGCATCCACGATCGCTTTGACGATATGTGGATGATGATGCCCCGGATTGGCAGCACTGTAGGCCGACAGGCAGTCAAGAATCTTGCGGCCGTCCTTGGTGTACAGCCACGCGCCTTCCGTGTGATGAATGACAGTATGCAAGCGGGTGTAGTGGTGTGCGCCGTAAGTATCTTCGAGCTTGAAAACGTCGTCATCCGGCATAGAAGAATAGCCAACGTTTTGGAGGGTCTTTTCCGACACGGCATCGTAGTTCATACACATCACCTCGTTGCTTGAAGATTATCGGCGAACAAGCCACCAATCAGAATTATCGTCTATCAATAATAATATTACGGGAATAATTGTCAACAAGTTTCACTAAAAAATGACGGCGTATATGCAAACCAATAAGCAAGTTACGTAACTGGCTGGCACATATTGTAAAACGAATTTTATTCTGTCGAGGCAATTAAGCGGGATGAAAATTGTCCGACTGACACGCAGCCGCTTGAGTCTTACCGTCAGCCACCGCCCCGCTTGAGCCAGTAGGCGTAGAAGATCACCGCGCCAATCAGGACGATAATACTCAGCCAATTGCTCATTGTGGCCGGCTCAAGATGTCAAGCGTGGGGTTCCGCATACCGCTGTAAGAACGCAGGACGTGGCGCAAGGTTCCTCAGAATCCCGGTGCACAGCGCGACGCGCTATTCGCCCTGAATCTGCACGATGATTTCCCGCCGGCGTGGGCGGTTGTCGAACTCGAGCAGGACGATTTGCTGCCAGGTGCCCAGCATCAGTTTGCCGCCGACAATCGAGAAAGTGAATGAAGCGCCGACCAGGGCAGCGCGCAGGTGCGCGTAGCCGTTGCCGTCACCCCAACTGGCATCGTGGTGATAGGTCTTGTTTGACGGAATCAGCTTCTCAAAGATTTCCGGCAGATCCGCAATCAATCCCGGCTCATACTCGATCGTCGTGATGGCGGCTGTCGAGCCCGGCACAAACGTGAGGGCGGTGCCGTCGATTATGCCGGAATCGGTGACGGATTGCGCGACCCTGAGCGTCAGGTCGATGATATCGCCGTCACCCTTCGTCGTCACCCGGATTCCGAAGTTCTTAAACATGACGCGCGGGTCAGATCGCTCCCAATTTCTGCAGCGTCTCGAGCAGCACGTGGCGGCGCACTTTACGCGTCGAGGTCTTCGGCAGCTCTTCCGTCATCACGATGACGTCCTTGACGCGTTTGTACTCCGCCAACTGATTGCAGTGGCGCAACACTTCTTCGCGCAGTAGCTCGCGAATCTCCGCGTCGTTCAGGCGGTTGCCATTATTGATCGACGCGATGAATTCATAATCGGGAACGACGACGGCGATCGGCTCCTGCCCGGTACCCTTGGGGCGCGGCAGGATGGTGCATTCCATAATGAACGGCGAAGCGTCGATCACGGCTTCGATCTCCTCGGGGTAAATGTTCTTCCCCGCCGGAGTGATGATCACATTTTTCTTGCGGCCGGTGATATGAATGTGTCCGGCGTTGTCGAGGTAGCCGAGATCGCCGGTCATAAAGAAGCCGTCATTCATCACGGCGGCAGTGGCGCCGGGATTTTCGAAGTATCCGAGCATCACCATGCGGCCGCGGACGGCGATCTCGCCGATGCCCTGTTCGTTCGCATCGATGATCTTGACCTCCACTCCCGGCAGCGGGCGGCCGACGGAGGCATAATTGTTGTCGGATTTGTCATTCACCGAGAGCACCGGCGAGGTCTCGGTGAGGCCGTAGCCCTGCAGCAGCAAGATGCCAAGATTGTTGAAGAAGCGCGCAATCTCCGGATCGAGCGCGGCGCCGCCGGAGACGAGCATGCGAATCGAATCGAGCCCGGCCTTGCGGCGCAGCGCTGCGAAGATCAGCGATCCGGCCGGCTGATTGAGCAGCGACTTGGTCAGGTCGGAGAACCTCTGTCCGAACCGCACGAACAGCCGTGCCGGTAGTGACTTCTTCTGCAGCGCGCGCTCGATGCCGCCGTACATTTTCTCGAACAGCAGCGGCACACCGCACATGACGGTGACCTTGAATTGCTTGATGTCCGCCATGACATCGGCCGACTTGAGCGAGCTGACATACACGATCGACGCGCCGATCGACAGCGGATATAGAAAGCCGCAGGTGGCCTCAAACGTATGGTGCAACGGCAGTACCGACAGGAAGACGTCGTCCGGTCCGATCGCCAGACACGCCGTCACAGCCTGCAGGTCGGAGACGATGTTATCGTGCGACAGCATGACGCCCTTGCAGTCGCCGGAAGTGCCGGAAGTAAAGATCAGGATCGCCATGTCGGTCGGCTGCGCCGCCGAGGGACGCAGCTCGCGACCGCGGCCCAGGTCGATCAACTTGTCGAGCGACAGGTCGATCGGCACGCTGCGGTCACGCGGCGGGTCGATCGCGATGATGTCGGGATAGGGCGCCGACATCGACTGTAACTGGGTCAGATCGTCGTAGGTGCTGCCGGCGCAGAACAGATACTTCATCTGCGAGCGCGTGATGATCGAGCGCAATTCCAGATACTTCGCCTGCGGATCGAGCGGCACGACGATCCCCCCCGCCGTCAGGATCGACAAGTAGATCTGCCCCCAGTCGGGAGAATTGGGCGCATAGAGGCCGACGCGGTCGCCGGCGCCGACACCAAGTTCCTGCAGGCCGGCCGCGAGAGTCCGGACGCGATCAGCCAATTCGGAGTACGTCAGGGGACGCGTCTCCTGCCCGTAGCGCAGCCAATAGGCCGGGCGGTCGCCGCAACGATCAGCGGTCGCGAAGAGCAGTTCGTGTATGAGCATGCATCATATAATACCCTGCGACGACCCCCCTTTGGCAAGGGAAAATTGGGAAAACGAAACGGCCCGTCTCGTTGCCGGGACGGGCCGCCTCAACAGGAATTGGAGCAAGTTCGAACTATTCTTCGTTCTTGATCTTCACCTTCTTGGCAAAGGCGACTTCGCCGCGCGGATCGCGGTCGTTGACCGTGATGATCGACGCGCCGATCGAGGCCGGAGCGGTGAAGAACAGGTTGGCTTCGCCATAAGAATCGGTCGTCAGGAAGACGGCCGACAGCGTACCCAGGCTGGCCGAAACCTCAAGGGAATGGCCGCCGAGCGGATTGCCCGCGCGGTCTTTCACCACGATCGAGAACGGGACGGTAGCGCCCGGCTCGATTTCGGGTTCGATGATAATGTCGCAGTTGCCGACGTAGGTATAACCGGTCAGGAACAGCGTCTGGAAGGTGGCATCGGGACCGACAACACCGCCGGCCTGATAACGCACCACCGCGACCGCGCCGATGCCGTCATCCGGCGAGACCGGCGAATAGTCGCGCTTCAGGACTTCGGAGTGGTACTCGGTCTCATAGAGCGAGTTGATCCAGCCGTCCTGCGTGCCGCCGCCATTAATGGTACCGAAATCAGTCTTGAAGGTGACCGGTGTTCCCGGCACGACCCAGTTATTGTTGATGTCGCGCACCTGGATGATCACGGTACCCTTGTCTTCGCCGTCGGCGATGAGCGAGCTGGGGTAAGCCAGCGCGGTCATGTAAACGGAGGGACCGGAGGTGATGAACATCACCGTGTCGCCGACCTGGCCGCCCGCGGTGCTTACGAAGACATGCGCGAGGCCATCGTTGCGCGGATTACCGGAGTACCAGTCGACTTCGACAATACCGTCCGGCCACTGCGTGCCGGTCATCGCTTCGGCCTGCACGGTACCTTCTTCGGTACCAAAGTACACCGAGGTCGAGTCAGGCACGGGGTTGCCGTAGATGTCGTTGACATTGACCGCGATCCGGTTCAGCACGTTCACGACATCCCACGCGCGGATATTCAGGCTGGCCACGCCGACCGACAGGTGCGCCGGCGGACCGGCGTTGATCGTCAGGTGCGTCACCGCTGAGAGCACCGAGCCGGAGGAGGCGCGGAGACGAATTGTTCCCGCGACGGTTCCGGAATAGATGGTCACCGAGGCCTGTCCGGACGAATTGGTCGCAACCGTTACCGGACCGTAGCCCTGGCCCTGGATATTCTCGCCGCCGTTCGGACCGTTGGCGATGGTAAAGTCAATCGGAATGCCTTCCGGCACCTTGTTGCCGTACTGATCGTAGGCCGTGGCGGTCACGATCGAGAATTCGATGCCGCCAACGCCGCGGACGCGCAGGTCCTCGCCGTTGTGGGTCATCGTAATCGACGCGACCGAGGTATTCGGATTCAGCTTCGCCGGAATTTCGGAGTATTCGACTTCGGAGCCGTCGATCATGGTAGCGCGGATATAGACCGTCGTGGCCTGGCTGCCGGCGCGGTAGATCACCGACGCGGAGCCGCCACTGGTTTGAACGGTTGACGGAATTGAACCGATCGGATCCCAACGGCCGTTGGCGTTGGCGTCGAACATCAGACTGTCGATGCCCTGCGTGTAATAGCCGTCCTGATCGCGATCTTCAAAGCGTTCACCCGCGACCAGGTAGAGCACGGTGCCGTCGGCGACGGGGGCGCCGGCGGAAGTCTCGGCCGTGATCGTGACAAACGCGCTGTCTTCGCCGTTGGCCGTCATCAGCGCCGGCGTCAGTTCGATCGAGACGCGGCCGGTGGAGACGGCGGATTCGTTAATGCGCATCGCCTTGCTCTTGAAGTTGCCGCCGGTGGTGGCGGTGAGCGTGGCGTTACCGGCGGAGGACGCGGTAAACACCGCGGCGACCAAACCGCTGGCATCGGAGGTATCCGTCGTCGGTGTGAAGTAGCCGAGCGACGTCGGGCTGACCGTGAAGGTAACTTCGCGGCCGGCGACCGGGTTGCCGTTGGCGTCGGTCACCTGGGCTTCGACAATCACGGTCGAACCCTTGGTGACCTCGGACGACGGCGTCGAATAGATAGTTTCGATGAAGTAATTGCCGCTGCCCGAGAGCGTGTCATCACCGCAGCCAGCGATCACAAACGCGAGCGCGGCGGCGGCAGCGATCATCAACCCGACGGCGAGCTTGCGCAAGGGGGAAATCGACTTCATTGCGATCATCTCCTTAAGGCTGTTAAAGTCCTGAGCTTAATCTCGCCCGAGTTAATTGCCACGATCGCTGTCGGGCGGCGTGCCGGCCAGGCTGCCCTCGACAACGGTCGGAGTTACAAAGATCACCAGGTCACGGTTCTCGACTTTCTTGCGTTCGTAACGGAACAGTGCTCCGAGTAACGGAATGTCTTTCAAAACCGGGATACCGGAAACGTCGTTAATCACATCCTGCGTCGTCAGACCGCCGATGACGGCCGTTTGGCCGTTTTCG
Organism: Candidatus Zixiibacteriota bacterium; assembly: GCA_020853795.1. NCBI lineage: Bacteria > Pseudomonadati > Candidatus Zixiibacteriota > Candidatus Zixiibacteriota bacterium. The sequence continues at coordinate 42,277 of JADYYF010000062.1, read as the reverse complement.
ACGACGACGTTGGTTTCAGCATTGCTGGTATTGATGATGACGCCATTCGCGTCAAACTGGTACGAGCTGCGTTCCGGCCGCAACGCCATGAGGATCTTGTTCTCCTCGGTGATGTGCGGGGTGACGCGCAGCAGCGTGCCGATTTCTTCAAACGTGATGACCACGTTGCCGGCCTGGTCGAACTGCTTGATCGGAATCTTCTGACCCATCTGGATCTTGGCTTCCTTGTTGTCGACCGTGGTGATTTCCGGGTGCGCCACGATTTTGCCGTGACCGTCGGAAACCAGCGCCGAAATCGTCGCCTTCAGATCCCAGCCATCCTGAATGGTCGAGAAGGTGAAGTTGCCGGCCGGATTGGCGACGCGGTCGAGCAACTGACTCGATTCCTGCGTGTACTCCTTGCCGGAGGAAGTGCGCTTGAAGCCGGTCGACGTGATGTCGATGCCGTACTCTTGCAGCTTCGAGGTCGAGACTTCGACCATCTGGGTCGAGATCCGGATCTGCTTGGTGGCATAATCAAGATCGCTGACCAGCTTGGAGATCTTGGTGACGTTCGACGGCACGTCGCGGACGATCAGGTTATTGGTGCGCTTGTCGATCTGCACCTTGCCGCGCTCCGACAACAGCGGGGTGACGGTCTTCTGCAGGTCTTCCGCGGCGGCATTGTCGATCTTCATCACCGAGGTGTTGAGTTCGGTGAGTTTTTCCTTCTCGGCGTTGTGCTTTTCGAGGGTGGCGACTTCGTCGAGATAGGTCTTGGTCGGCACGACGCGGATGAACTTGGCGGTTTCATCGACGGTGAGGCCGTAGGTCTTGCAGAGAATGTCGAGCGCCTCGCGCCACGTCACGCGCTTCAGGCTGAACGTCACGTTGCCCTGCACTTCCGGAGTCGTCACGATATTCACCTGGCCGTAATCGGCGAGGAAACCGATGACGGTGCGAATGTCGGCGTTTTGGAAGCTGAGGTTTTTGATCGGCGCCGACGGATCATCCTGCGCCAGCGCGGGCTGACCGGCAACGGCCAGGGCGAGCGCGAGCAGGACAATCGCTATCAGGCAATCGAGCTTTTTCCCTAACATTGGTCCCTCTCTCTATTGATTATTGACTGTCTTCCAGATCCAAGGCGACCTGACGGTTCCAGCCGTACTGGCGAATCTGGAAGACCACGCGGTCTTCCGTAATCGACAGCACAAAACCGTTCTTCACGCGATCACCAGTCTGCAGGATGTAGGAGTAGCCGTTGGCATCCTCGAACAGCGCGCGACTGGAACGTTTATCAAGGAGCACGCCGACCAGGCGCAGCGACTCGACATCGGGGATGCGGTCGTAACCGGCGCTCTTCTGGGCGTCCTCGATTAGAGGCTCGAACGGATCGAGACGGCCGCCGGTGTTGTAGACGACGATCTCACGTTCGGGCAGGAATTCGTTGTAGGGGCCGACCTGCGGCGCTTCCGCGTATTCCTCGGTCGGGACTTCCATCAATTCCTCCGCCTGCCGCTGTTCGTCCGCTTCGTTTTGCACGAACTTGATTCCGCGTTTGTATTTCAGGCGGATGCGGTCGATCTTATTGAGCGACGCCGGGGTGTCGGTGTTCTGCGCGAGTTCAGACGTCTCGGCTGCGCCCTCGTCGCCGGCGCTCTTGTCGCGCTGCGCTTGATACTTTTCGCGCACGGCTTCGCTCTTCGACTTCACGGCGGCGTTCGCGTCATCCTGCGCGACTTCCGGCGCGGATTCCGCCTCAGTCTCGTTTGGGGTGTGGTTCAGCGCCGTGCCGACGGTGCCGGCAGCGGGCGGCTGGTTCTCGGCAAACTTCGGTTTCGGATTCACCTTCACATCCGGCAGCGCCGTTTTCTGGCTGGTTGGCGGCTTGATCGACTCGCTCGGAGTCGCCGCCGGCTGCGTGCCCGGCTTGTTGAGCTGCGGGATCACCGCCGAATCCACCACCTTGGCCGGTTCCGACTTGGGTTGCGCTGCAGTCGTCGCGGGCGCGGGCGCCGGCTTGGTCGTCGTCGCCGGAGTAGTTTGCTTCGAATCGGACGGACTGGCGCCATAGATCGTTTCGAGCAATGCCGGATCGCCGGTGACGGTCGGCGGCGGAGTCGAAGTGCCGGCGGTCGGCGGCGTCTGGTTGGTACTCGAATTGGTCGGTTTTTTATTCAGGAGCTTGCCTTCGTCGATCGGCTTGCCGGCCAACTGCAGGTTCTGCTTGGCCGGATCGCTCCGGTCGACCTTGGGGGCGTTGGCTTCATTGCCTTCAATCGCCGGCATCGGTTTCGGTGCGGCCGGCTGCGAGCTGGCCACCACCGGAGCGGCGCCCGGCACCGCCGACCAGGCGGCAAAATCCTGATCGTTCGGCGTGTTGATCATCAGCGTGACGCCGTTGTCGCCGGCCTTGACCTTGTAGGTCACGGTCGCCGCGGCATCAACCACGATCCGGACGATCTTCTCCGGCTCGGTTGAGAACTGGCTGGTGCGGATCTGCTTGATCGTCGCGCCCGGCAGGTTCGCAAACGCGTGCTGCGGCAAGCCGTGGATGGCATCCTTGATATCAACCACGATGCGGTAAGGCTTATTGGCGGCCTGCTCGACAATTTGGTGCGTGAAGTCGCACTTATCGCTGCAGGCGATGGTGAGCTCGGTAAACTGGCCGCTCTTCACCATCTGGAGATTCGTGACCTGGACGGTCGCGTAAGCCGAGAGCGGCGCGGCGACCAGGATGATCGTCAGCAGCAGCAGAAGCTTAGTTCGTAACATTGCCCGGCTCCTCTCCTTCAAACTGCACGCCTTTCAGCTTCTCTTCCGGCTTCACGAAGTAGGTCGAGAGGAAGAAGTTGGCTTCCAGCGTGCGCGTGTCGTAATCACCCTTCTTGCGGTCGGCCGTCTTCTGGGAGGCAACTTCCGGAGGCAGTCCCTTCAGCGTCAGACGCGAGACGTTGGTGATAAACGGGAAATTGGCGACGGCGGCGAGGAATCGTCCCAGTTCATGGTAGGTGCCGATGAACTTGACGCCGTATTCCGACGTGTTGTAGAACGACTCGCTGCTGGCCATTTGCGGCGTCACTTCGCCGATCTTGGCCTGCGCGACCATCGAGGCGGAATGCAGTTGCAGCAGGAAGTCGGGCACCTGCTCTTCTTCCGGCAGCAGTTGTTCGATCGCCTGGTAACGGTCGAGCAGCTTCTCATATTCTTTGCGCAGTCCCGCCAGCGATTTGGCCTTGAGTTCAATCGTTTTGAGATTGGTCATCACCTGCTCGTAGCTGGCGCGCTGGGCACTGAGCCGCTCGCTCGCGGGCTCGAACACCTTCGAGTGCCAGAAGTAGATCGCCAGTATGAACACCAGCGCTACCAGGAGCAGCTTTTGTGTTTTCGGGTCTTTGAAATCCATCTATGCCTCCGGCTCGCTTGCCAAAATCCTTACTGTTCCCTGTAATCCGCGGTATAATCGAAATCGTAGACGTCGTCTTCGTGCCCGGCGGTCGACGATAAGTTGAGATCGTCATCGGAGCCGTCCTCGAACTCGTCGCGCGCGCGGTCAGCATCATAATTCAGACTACAGGTGATCTTGAAGTTGTAGGCCGTGACATCGCCGACGTCTTCGGCGACCGCACGGCTCAATTTGATGTTGTCAAAGAAATCGGATTTCATCAGCCCGATGATGAAGGAGCCGATGGCGTTCAGGCTGTGGGCGTAGCCGTCGATCTCGGCGGTGCCCACGGCCGGACCTTCCAGCGCCGGCGGGGTTCCGGCGGCCGGCGGCGGCGTCTTGGCGGTGCCGCTGGACGGTGGCGCGCTCTTGCCGGGCTGCTGCGGCGACACCGCGCCGATGCTGGGTGGCGTTTCCTGGAAGCCGGTCATCCAGAGGAATTCCGGAATGCGGCTGTTCAGGTCTTCCATCAGCCGGATATAGAAGTCGCGGCGCTGGTCGAGCTTTTCGATCGCCGACACGCGCGCGAGAATCTTGCCTTTGACTTCGGTCAACGCGTCGATAATCGCGATGTCCTTCTTGTAGCGGCCTTCTTCGATGCGCGCCTTCTGGATCAGCTTTTCCAGCCGGCTGACCTGGTGCGTCTGGTAGAAGCTGATGCCGCCGAGGGCGACCACGACCGCGGCCGCGGCGACGCCGACGTACATGAACTTCTTGTCGAAGTTGAGCACATTGCTGCGCCGGCGGTATTCTTTGGGGAGTAGATTGATTTCCAGCATAGTATCTATACCTTCCTTGCTGCCAGTCCAATCGGCACCGCCAGCAGGGGTGCAATTCGCTCCGGCTGGACATTGGTAAAGATGTCGGGATCGTATTCGATGTTGCGCAGCGGGTTGGCGATCTCGATCGGGATATTCAGCTTCGACTGCAGGAATTCCGGCAGGTGCGGCATCAACGCGCCGCCGCCCGACAGCACCACCCAGTCGATCTTGTCAACTTTCGCCAACGACCGGAAGTACGAGAACGCGACTTCCAGGCCGGAAATCAGTTCTTCCGCCGAGGTGATGATCGTCGCCTTGAGCATATCCTGATCGATCGAAGCTTCCATTTCCCCCTTGATCGCCTTCATCGTCAATTCCTGATTCAGGCGGAATTCCTTCTGGATCGTGTCGAAGATGATGCGCCCGCCGGCGGCGACGTCGCGGGTCGAATGATAGATGCCGTCCTTGATGAAGACGACGTTGGTGTTGTCGTAGCCGATGTTGACCAGCGCCGTGACGCGCTCGGGGTGAATATCGTAGTTGATCTCGTAGGCATTGAGCACGGCAAAGGCGTCGGTATCGACCAGCACCGGCCGCAGGTTAGCATCCACCAGCAGATCGAGGTATTGTTTGAGGAAGTCGTTGCGGGCCGCCACCAGCAGTACGTCCATCTTGTTATTGACCTCGTCGACGCTGAGGACATGGTAGTCCATCGTGACATCGTCGAGATCATAGGGCGCCCGCTGTTCGGCTTCGAACAGGATCGCCTGCTCGGCTTCCGGACCGGTCTTGCGGTCGAGTGTGAATTTGTCGGTGATGACGCCGTGACCGGAGACCGACACGACGACGTCGCGCGCGCGCGGGTCGACCATATCGATGACCGACTGGATGTTGAAGATCACGGTGTCGCGGTCCTTGACCTCATCCGAAACAATCGCTTCCGGCGGAAGATCACGGGTCTCCATGGCCAGAAGCGCGTAGGTACCACTGCGGCGCTCGAGCTTGACGCACTTGATGGACGACGCGCCAATATCCAGGCCGACGACCGTCTTGCTGCCTTTGCCAAACAACATATCGTACCTTATCTGTTAAAAGTCGCTAATTTCTTCATCGCAAAGGGAGACCGTGGCGTCCCCGCAATACCGGATCCTGTTAAGTCCTTTAACTCTGTTTTATTATCGTCGAGCGCTTCGGAAAAAATTAGCGAGGGTGCTAAATTTCTTTACAGCGGGATGGGGCCGCGCCGAGGTGTTGACGCGGCCCTGTACTAAAGTGAAGCAAAGGCTAATCGTAGCGTTCGAGACGGGCGCGCCCGGATCCCGCCACCAAAGAGACTGAGAATGAAGAGCTTGAGTAACCGGAGGCGCCGTAACAGAGGATATCGCCGCTCTGCGAGGCCGTGCCGTCGGGATTGAAGATCACTGTTGAATTTGCGAACGTGCTGTTCATCGAGCTCAGGGGCACCTGGATCGTGTCCGTCTTGACGACTGAATCGCCCATTTCATAGGTACCGAGTTCCGGACTGACCAGGTCGACGAACACCAAGACCTTGCGGCTATCGGCGTCGAAGAACACACCGTGCGGGCGCTGCGTGCCGATCGCGGCCGCGCGGGCATAGCGCAACGAGCTCAACATTTCCCGACCAACATTGTCGAATTTCATCTTCTTGATGGCGCCGCCGAAATTCGGTACGGCGATCGCCGCCAGCAGCCCGATGATGACGACGACAATCATCATCTCCATCATTGACATGCCGCTATGAGACTTGATTCTGGTCATCGTTTCTCTACTCCGTTCGTATAGTAACCGGCAAATGTCTCTGCAATTGCGTTGCCAAACCGTTGGGCGGGCGAAAGCTGAAGGCCGATGGCGGGTTAGGCGCCTCGGTCGCGATCACGCTGATGCCGGCCGTGCGCAAAACTATGAAGCTGAGTCTCCAGAGTATGGGATGGCGGCAATACTGGACAGCGTTGTGCGCGCGAAACAACACTACGATCGACTGTGTTTAACTCGATGACGAGTCACTCCCGGTTGCCATGCCGAGCTTGCGCCGGAGTGAAATGTGCCGATACATTGAGCAAATGGGCGAGTTCAACGTTGACATAACGAGGCTTCGTTAATATCTTGACGTAGCGTTAGTTACTTCGATTCACTACCACGCACGAGGTGCAGCATGCTCAATTTCCGCCTTTGGATCGCCGCGTTATCGCTGCTGGCAATATCCATGGCCGTTGCTAAAGTTCGACCCGAAGCCGAGGATCCGACGCTGGTGCGCGCCAAGCGCGCCGCCGTGATCACCGACCGGGCAGTTCAATACCTGGCGAACCACCAAACTGACGGTCTGGTCAAGGTCTGGGTCTACTTCACAGACAAGGGGATATTCAACAAGGCACAACTTCAGCAAGCCGCGCAGCTTGTTGATGCCGGCATGACCGAGCGAGCCAAGGCGCGCCGCCTTAAGCATGGCGTCTCCGACGTGAAGTTCACCGATTTGCCGGTTTACGCGCGCTATGTTGACCAACTGACCCAGCAGGGAGCGCGTGTCTTGCGCACTTCCAAGTGGTTGAACGCTGCGGCGATCGAGATCCAACCATATCGCCTGGGCAGCCTCGCCACCGCCGAATTCGTCGCATCGATCGAGCCGGCCGTGGCGATGAAACGTTCGTTGCCGGCGGAAGAACCGCTCAAAGGCGATGCCCCGGTGGAGAAACAGGCGTTGGGCACACACGCGCTGTCGTACGGAAATTCTCTGACCCAGTTGGCGCAGATCAATGTTCCGGTGTGCCACGATTCCGGCTATGCCGGCCAGGGCATGATTATTTCGATGTTTGATACCGGCTTCCGCAAGACGCACAATTCCTTCGCGAATGCCTATCTCGACGGGCGCGTCCTCGCGGAATGGGACTTTGTTTACAACGACGGCAACGTCGCCAACGAGGCCGCCGACTGGTCCTCCGCCTGGAGCCACGGAACCTCAACCTGGTCGACCTCCGGCGGCGAGAACCCGGGCGTCCACTACGGCCCGGCGTACGAAGCTTCGTTCATTTTGTGCAAGACTGAAGACGTGCGCGATGAGACGATTCAGGAGGAGTACAACTGGGTCGCAGCGATCGAGTGGGTTGATTCCATCGGCACCGACATCGTGTCCTCTTCCCTCGGCTACACCGACTGGTACACTGCTCCCGATTATGACGGCAACACCTGCGTGACAACGGTCGCGGCGGATATTGCCGCTGCCAACGGCATATTAGTTGTGAACTCGGCCGGCAATTCCGGGCCAAGCGCCTCAACCCTCGGGGCACCGGCGGATGCCGATAGTATTGTGACCGTGGGCGCAGTTAGTTCTTCGGGTGCGATTGTCTCGTTTTCCTCGCGCGGTCCGACCGCCGACGGCCGGATCAAGCCGGAAGTCTGCGCTCAGGGATCGTCAGTGTCGGTGGCTTCGTCGGGCGGCGATGCGTCCTACACGTTCTCGAGCGGCACGTCGTTCTCCTGTCCGCTGACGGCCGGAGTAGCGGCGATCGTCTGGGGCGGTCATCCGACCTGGACGAACATGCAGGTGCGGGAAGCCTTGATGATGACGGCCTCGCAGTCGGCCACACCAGACAACAACTATGGCTGGGGAATTGTCAATGCCTGGGCAGCGCTGCACTACTCCTATGCCCCCGCGTTCATGCCTGGCGACGCTGACGGCAACGGCAAGATCACCGTGTCGGACCCGGTCTACATGATCAATTACATTTTCTCGGGCGGGACTCCGCCGGCTCCGACTTCATCGGGCGATGCGGATTGCAGCGGCTCGCTGTCGATTTCGGATGCGGTATACCTGATCAATTTCATTTTCGCGGGCGGTCCAGCACCGGCGCTTTGTCTCTAATCCGCGATTTGATCCTGGGATTTCAGCGGCAGGCTGTCACGCCTGCCGCTTTCTTTTTGCTGATTACTCGTGCTTTAGAAGGCCCGTTGTTGGCGCAGTTCCTGTAGCGCCAATTCTGAGATCACCATCCGATTCTTGCAATAATCGCTGGGAGGAATTGTGTCGACGATGGCGACTTCGACCGTGAACCAGCGGCCGAGATACTTGCGGTAGGCATTCTCAATAATCTCGAGATCGCGGGGAAACTCAAAGTCCGCCGTTGGTTCGACGCGGACCAGGACCCGGTCAGCGGCGGTCTGCTCCAATTGGACCCGCTTGAATCGAGAGAATCCGACGTCGCGCAGCTGCGACGCCATGTAGGGGCAGAACAGGCCCTCGGGCGTCAGCAGCAGATCCTTGTTGCGCCCACCGACGATCTCGAGGGTCGGGAAGCCGACGAGGGCTTGCGCCGGATGGTCGCGGTCGATACCGACATCTTCAGTGTGATAGCGGATCAGGGGAAACGCGTAGTTCTCGAAACCGGTCGAAACGATGTTCGCCGGTGCGCCGACAACCGGCTGTCCGGCAACATCGAGGAACTCGAGGTGGACGAAATCCGCGTGGACGTAGAGCCGGCCGTCGGCAAGTTCGCCGGCGGAGGCCGTGTTCTCGCGATTGCCGTAGTATTCCCGAATCGGCCCGCCGAAGAAGTCGGCGATGATGTCGCGATATTCCGGGTAGATCTTTTCGCCGACGAGATAGACGATCGGGACTCGAAACGGCGCGAGTTGGCGCTGGCGCCAGGACAACACCAGCGCCGCCAGATTGGACGGCTGCGCGTAGATCAGACGCGGGCGGAATTCGCGGATACTGCTGTACAGCCGCGGCGCCAGCTCGAAGGTGATGGCGCGGGGATCGATTTGGCGGCAATTCTCGCTTAAGTCATCATGAATGGCGGATTTGTCCGCTGACGCCAGTGCGGTCGTCAATTGCACCCGCGGCTCGCGGTAGCGGTAACCGAGGTTGAACCAATGCCGCCACACGATCGCGCACCGGATGGTCTCGGCGCGCGCACTGCGATACATCACCATGCCGTCGCGTGTCGTTGCGCTCGTGACCGTCTTGATCGGTCGCAGGCGCTCGAACTCGTCGGACTTGAACTCCTCCCCAAATTGAAAAACATCGGCCTTGTGGATGCATGGTAATTGCAGAAAATCGGCGGGTGTGTTCAGATCGCCCGGGCGAAATCCCAGCGCGCCGTAAACGCGGCGATAGAACGGCACGTGGATAACCGCATAGTCAACGATTGCCTGCAGTCGCCGGAACTGATACCGAGCAATTTCGTCACGGCTCCATTGCTGCAGATTCCGATGGCGCTTGTAGCAGCGTCGATATTCCACGCCATACTTCAAAGGGAGGGGAATCGCCGAATGGAAGGCTTGGCGCAGTGGATCGAGAAGACGGCTCATGAGTTGTGCCCCGATATCAGGTGTCCCGTTTTATCGCGCTCAATTCACGGTAGGGCGCGACTTCCACGAACCCCAGCCTGCGGTAACAGGCAATAGCGGCAGCATTGTCGGCTTTCACATTGAGGCCGACCGAAGTTATCGTGGGAGCCAGCGCGTGCATGATCGCCTGCATCACCGCTGTCGCCAACCCGCGGCCGCGGTACTGCGGCAGCGTCGCGACATTGCCGATCGCCGCCACCTGGTACTGCGGTGAATAGACATGAACGCCGCCGGCGGCAATCAATCGTCCATTGTCACGCGCGCCAAAGTACATTCCTGTCGCCAGCATGCGCGGATCAAACCAGTTGCCCGGATACGCCGCGCGGTAGAATTCTTCAATATCCCGTGTTTGCTCTATCGTCAGCGGCTCAATACCGCTTGACTCTCCGCTCGATCTGGCCGGACTCAGCGCCGCATGCATCTTGAGGTGAAGGCCGTGGTCGTCCAACTCGCAGAATTCTGCCAAGGCGACTTCCATCCCCGGTGACAAATGTGCATAGAACCGTGACGGCAACTTCGGCCGCAGCGCACGCACGAGCGCCAAATTCGACGAGTGATTATCGCTGTCAAGGACGATCAGCGTCGCGCCGGACTGCGCATGATAGATGAGGGCGAGCGCCTCAGTCGTGCCTTCCCCCGGCCAACTCCACCATTCGGTGTGAGGCCAGAAGAAGTCATCGAGATCACCGATCTGGTAGATATGCAGCGGGACGTTGCGCCGCAGATAGGCGCAGATCGTGGCCCGATCAGTCAGTCTTGTTGGTTCCGACACATCTATTTCACTGACTTGAGAATCGCCTTGAATTTGTCGCCTTCGGCTACGCGCAGAAGCTCGAACAGCGCCATCTCAGTGCTGGTGATGCCGGCGCCGAGAGCTTTCATGCGTTCGAGGCCGAGCCGGCGGTTGGCCTCCGTGCGCGACGACACCGCATCGGCGACGACCTCGACCTGAAAGCCCTGTCCGAGCAAATCCTGCGCGGTTTGGTACACGCAGACGTGGGTCTCAATGCCGACCAGCAGCACCTGGCGACGACCGCTCGCTTTGATCTTCTCGGCAAACGCCGGATTGCCGCAGCAACTGAACGTGTTCTTCACCAGCGGCTGCTGCCCGGTCAAGATTTCGGCCAGCTCGGGTATCGTCGCGCCCAGGCCGAGCGGATTCTGTTCGTTCCAAAGGATTGGAATCCCCAGGGTCTTGGCCCCGCTCGCCATCCGCTGCAGGTTGGCAAAGAGGGATTCGCGATCGTGCATCAGTTGCGCCAGTTTGCCCTGGACGTCAACGATCACCAAGATCGCCTTCGCGGCATCAAGCATCACTATCTCCTTTCTCAGGATGAGATTTCCTGAGAGAACATAAGCGGTGCGCCGTCGCTTGCCAAGCAGGATTGGACGGCAGTCGAGGCTTGACTTTGTCACAAGATTGGATATATTTCTCGACGTTAAGTCCTGATTCGGGAAAGCCCAAAAAACGGCGTCGCTTTGCCCCGCCCGCGCGGAGCTGCTTTTCGACGTGGTCGGCGCCGGTTGAGGACGCAACTCACAAAAGAGGAAGAGCCAATGAATCGCATCCCGTTAACCGTCGTGCTGGCGATGGCGTTTGTCGCGCTGGCAACCGTCCGGCCGCTCAATGCCGGCGTGCCGTTGCTCATTTCCAATCAAGGCCGATTGACCGACGACAGCGGTGTCGCGTTGAACGGCAGTTTTCAACTCACCTTCCGCATCTACGAAAATCCTGTCGGCGGGATTGCGCTCTGGACAGAGGTACACGATGATGTGTCCGTCGTCGGCGGTCTTTATGGAGTCCTGCTGGGAGCCGTCACGCCGCTGGCACCGGAAATTTTTGATTCTCCTAACACGTTTCTTGGTGTCACCATCAACGGCGGTGCTGAATTGTTGCCGCGCCGCCAGATCGTGGCAACCGCTTACGCCCTGCGCGCCGGCAGTGTCGACGGCGCCGGCGGCGGCGAAATTCTCGGTGATTTGTCGGTTCAGGGCGAACTGGCGGCCGGCGATTCGCTATACGCAGTATCAGTTCGCATCGGCAGCAGTGCGCGCGACGGCGGCCTGTCGCTCTCCCGTGGCGGATCATCGCAGCCGGTGGCGCTTTTGGAGGCCACGGCCTCCGGCTCGCGGCTGGTTCTGCGCGATCTTTCCGCGGCGCCGGCGGCGCAACTGGCGGCAGATTTGTCAAGCGGCGGCGGCGGTATGCTGGTGATCAACCGCGATAATCAGGGCCACAGCGGCGTGGTTATCGACGGCAACTACGCGGGCACGGCCAGCCCGACTGTCGCCATTACCGGCGCCGAGCGGTCAGCGCTGTTTGACATGACTATCGGCGGCGACAATTCCGTGATGCTGCCCGTCGGATCGATCAGCGCTCTCGAAATCGCCAACGAGCCGGGAGTGGCCTCAAACGTTGTCACTGCCGCCGCGCTCAGCAACTCGCTCGGCGTCCTGACCGATCGCAGCCTGAACTGCCCCGGCAACGGCTATGTAATTGTGATCGCCACCGCGCAGCTCGAGGTCAATCACTTGCAGGGTGCAGCGGACGAAATTCACTTTGCGGTTTCCGACCAAGCCGTAACGATTCCGGCTTCGCAGGACTACCGCTGGCTGGTCCCGTCGGCGCAGCCGAGCGCGACGATTGCCCAGCCTGTCACCGTGCAGGCAGTCTTTGTCGTCAACGCCGGCGCAAGGCACTTCTACCTCTTGGGGCGGCAGGACTCCGGAGCCGGCGCCACCGCTGCCAACATCAACCTTACCGCGCTATTTGTCCCGACCTGGTACGGGATCGCGCCGGCTGCAAGCAACTCGGCTGCAGGCGAATTAGACGCACAGATTGCGGCTCGCGCGGCCGCCGAACAGGCTGCCGCGCTGGAGAGCCTCGAGGTGCGCTTGCGGCGGCTCGAAGCGGAACTCTTGCCGCAGGCCGGCGCCCGCTGAACGCCGATTGCCATTGGCTCAACTTTCGCTTTACAATTCCTCAAAAATGGATAATATGGGGCTATACTTGCGATTATCGACATCCGACTCAAGGAGATTCCCATGCCCCGTGCAATTGCGCGTTCGATTCTTGCCCGCTTGGCCCTGCTCTTGCCCTTGGTCGCGGCGCTGTCGCTGCAGGCAGCGGTTCCCGGTCTCGTCAGCTACCAAGGACGATTGACCACTGCCGCTGGCGACCCGGTTCCCGACGCCACTTACTTCCTGCGCTTCCAGATCTACGACGCTCCCACCGGCGGGACCTCGCTTTGGAATTCCAACATCCAGCCCGTAGTTGTGACCGGCGGGGTTTACACCTATCTGCTGGGCCAAGATGTTTCCCTTCCCGACGGCATTTTCAACAACGGCAACCGCTGGCTGGGAATTACGGTCGGCGCCGATCCGGAGTCCACGCCGCGCAAGCAGTTCCTGACCAGCGGCTTTGCGTTCGTCAGTCAAAATGCCGATTCGGTCAACTGGGGCGGCATCAGAAACATGCCGGCCGGGTTTGCCGACGGTATTGACAACATTGGAACCGGCGATATCACCGCGGTGAACACAACCGGCGGCTTGACGGGTGGAGTGACGTCGGGTGACGCGAATATTGCGATAGCGTCCGGCGGCATAACTTCAAGTCACATCCAGAACGGAACCATCGTCGATGCCGACATTGCGAATTCCGCCAACATCGCTCCGGGCAAAATCGCCGGCGGCATTCCAACACTCACCGGTACGCAGACATTCTCCGGCGCAAATACGTTCAATAGCACCGTCATTTTCGGTGACAGTACGGCGCGGATTGACAATACGACAATTGCGCTCGGGCGAATTACCGCCGCACCGACGGCGCTGCTGTCCGCGCGCCGCAAGTACAACGACACGTTTTTCAACTACGGCCTTTATTCCTGGCTTGAAAACGCTTCCACCGGCCAGACCACGGCATTGTACGGGCTGAGCCGCGCCTCGACTCCCGGTGCCGGCAACGGCGGCCTGGCGCAAGGCGTTTATGCGCGCGGTGAATCCGACGGCACCCCTCGCTACGGCGTCCAGGCGATTTCCCGCTCCCTGACTCCCGGCCTGACGACCGGAGGTTCCTGGGGAGTTGTTTCCAACGCCAAGTGGGGATCGGATGTCTTCGGCATGTACGCTTCCGGCGACTCTGCCTCGTTCGCTGCCTACGGTGTCATGGCCAAGGCCCTGAATAGCGGCTCTGGTTACGGCGTACACGGGGCCGCGAACAATAACGCAACTTACGGCTACGGCGTCTGGGGCGAAGCATACAACAACGGCTGGGCGAACTATGCCGGCTACTTCGCCGGAGACGTGAACGTGAGCGGCACGATTTTCACGCCGGCCAAGGTCACCCAAATCGATCATCCGCTCGACCCGGAGAACCAGACGCTCCGCCTCGCCGGTATTGATGCGCCCGATCAGAAAGTGATCTATGACGGAATTGTGACCACGGACAACAACGGTGAGGCCGTTGTCGTTCTGCCCGCGTACGCGGATGCACTCACTACTGATTTCCGATATCAACTGACGGTAATCGGCGATTTCGCGCAGGCAATCGTTATCAGAAAGGTCGAACACGGCCAATTTACGATCAAGACGGAGAAGCCGAATCTCGAGGTTTCCTGGCAAGTGGCCGGCTTGCGCAAAGACGCCTTTGCCCGGGCCAACCCGCTGGTGGTTGAGTCCCGGAAACGCCCGCAAGAACGCGGTGCCTATTTGCAGCCGGAGGCCTTCGGTCGGGCGCGGGATCAGGGCATCGATGCGGTGCGCTCGCACGCGCCGATCACGCCGACGACCAATGATGACTTGCTTCCGGCTGAACTGAAACCATGATCAGCCGCGGCGGACCGACGATCCCGAACGGCGCTTGTGCGGACAATCTTCGAGCGCCTGCTTGCACTCTGAGAACTACACTAAAGGAGACCTGAGATGATGAAGCCCGATTTCCTCCGAACCACTCTTGCGGCCCTGATTCTACTCTCGTTCCTGGGAATGGTCGCACGTCGCGCCGAAGCCGCGACTCCCGGCCTGGTGAATTTTCAAGGACGCTTGACCACCGCCGCCGGCGATCCGGTGGCCGATGGGCTCTACTTGATCAAATTCCAAATATATGATGCCCCCGCAGGCGGCCTGGTGCTCTGGAACTCGGGTTACCAGAGTGTGCAGGTCTCTGGTGGCATTTACACTTACTTGCTCGGTCAGGATGTCCCCTTTCCCAACGGACTCTTCGTCGGCGGCAGCCGATGGCTCGGAATCACCGTCGGTGTGGATCCGGAGCTGTCGCCACGCCGGCAATTGGTCGCAACCGCATACGCGATTGTCAGCCAGACTGCCGATTCGGTAAACTGGAGTGGGATTAGAGGCGTTCCGGCCGGATTTGCTGATGGCATCGACGATGCCGGTAGCGGCGACATCACGGCAGTCAACACGTCAGGCGGTCTCACCGGCGGAACTGCTTCGGGCGACGCCAATATTTCCATTGCCAACGGCGGTGTGACCTCCGGTCACATCGGCGACGGTCAGATTGTTGATGCCGACATCTCCGCCGCCGCGAATATTTCGCCCGGCAAGATCGCCGGTGGGATGGCGACGTTGACCGGTTCGCAGACCTTCTCCGGCACCAACACGTTCAACAATGCCCTCATTGTCGGCGACAGCACGGCGCGGCTCGACAACACGAGCATTGCCATCGGGCGGATCACGGCCGGGCCGAACGCGCTCTTGTCGGCTCGGCGCAAGTACGACGATACGTTCTTCAATTACGGCCTCTATTCCTGGCTCGAAAACGCTTCGTCCGGCACGACTACCGCGCTTTATGGATTCAGTAAGGCGTCAACGCCCGGCTTCTCCTACAGCGGCGTAGTACAAGGCGTGTACGCGCGCGGCGAGTCGGACGGAAGCGAGCGCTACGGCGTCCGCGCGCTCGCGCGCACCCTGAGCGGCTCCGGGGCGGTAAACGGGAATACCTACGGCGTCTACTCGCAGGCCTACAATGGCGCAACCACTTATGGCGTGTACGCCGAGGCCGATTCTTCGGGGAGCCTGAGCTACGGAGTCTACGGATTAACTAAGCACAACTACAAGGGCTATGGTACAGTCGGGACTTCTTATGCCAACTCCAATGACGGCTACGGCGCCGTCGGCAGTGCCACCGGCAACCTCGGAAGCGGCTACGGTGTGTACGGTAACGCTTCTACCAACAGTGTGCAGAACTGGGCCGGCTACTTCACCGGCGATGTCAACGTCACCGGCAATGTCTTCACGCCGGCCAAGTTCACCGAGATCGACCATCCGCTCGATCCGGAGAATCAAACACTCCGATTGGCCGGAGTAGACTCACCGGAGCAGAAGGTCATCTACGACGGCGTGGTGACGACAGATGCCAATGGCGAGGCTGTAGTTGCAATGCCACCCTATTTCGATGCTCTCAATGCCGAGTTCCGCTACCAACTAACGGTCATCGGGGAATTTGCTCAAGCGATTGTTCTCCGGAAGCTGGATCACGGCCGATTCACGATCAAGACCGACAAACCGAATCTGGAAGTTTCCTGGCAGGTAACCGGAGTCAGAAAGGATGCTTTTGCAATCGCGCATCCGACTCAGGTCGAGATGCCGAAGCGGCTAGAGGAGCGCGGCACGTACCTGCAGCCAGATGCTTTCGGCCAGCCGCGTGAGCGCGGTGTCGATCAACTTCGCCACGGCCAATTGCGACAGCCCCAGCCGGAGCCGACGGCCATGCCGGAACCGACCGACAATCGATAGCTCTCCCATAACTCGCGTTCGCTGAGTAGGGGCCAGTCCGCCCATATCAAATTCCTTGACAATTTTGTCCGGTTTACTATGTTTTGGGAGCGCCGGTATGGCCGCAGCCACAATCTACCACATCGACTTGATCTTTCCGTGGGAGGGCACCGTGCCGTCCGATATCACCGCGCAGGACTGCTGTTCCCAGTTCTGCCAGCAACTGCGACCCGACACCGGTGCGCAGGTAATCAGATCGCTTCAACCATAGGAGTCTCGCTGTGCGTCCTCATGTACTAACAACACTCGTTTGCTTGCTCGTCTTCTCGACTGGTCTCTTCGCGGCAACACCGCTCCTGCTGAGCTATCAAGGTCGACTTACCGACGATGCCGGCCTTGCGCTGAACGGATCCCATCAAATCGCGTTTGCGCTCTTCGACAGCGACAGTGGCGGTATTCAGCTTTGGTCGGAGTTACACCCGGCGGTGACGGTCACCGATGGTCTGTTTTCGGTCGTTCTTGGCTCGATCAATCCCCTCGCTCCCGGCTATTTTGTCGAACCGAACCGCTATCTGGCGATCAGAGTAGACGGCGGCCCCGAACTCGCGCCGCGGCGCCAGATGATTTCTTCGGCATATGCTTTCCACAGCTATGACAGCGACCTGCTTGAGGGAGAGCCGGCATCGCACTATCATAGTTGGACGAACCTGACCAACGTCCCCGCTGGGTTTGCCGACGGGACCGACAACGTCGGCACCGGCGATATTACCGAGGTCGTGGCCGGCGAGGGGCTGGAGGGCGGCGCGACGACCGGCAGTGCATCGCTTGGCATCGCCGACGCCGGGGTGACCTCGACGCACCTGCTCGACGGCACGATCGTGAACGCCGACATCAACAACTCCGCCGCCATTGCCACCGGCAAGATTTCAGGCACCGCGATGAATCTGACTTCATCGCAGACCGTGTCCGCCTCGAAGACCTTTGCCGGCGGCCTGAACATCGGCGATTCGACCTTCTACGGCAACAACAGCGGTGTCGTGATCGGCACCGACGCCTTTAGTCCGTCCTCATCCTATTTGCTCCAGGCCATACGCAACTACAGCACGACGGGATCTCGCTACGGCCTCTACGCCGATCTCGACAATTTCAGCACCGGCACGGTCTACGGAATGCGCAGCCGCGCCTCGGGAGCCACCGCCGGCGCCGCCAACGCCGGCACTGTCTACGGGTATTATGGGGTGGGCATTTCCGACGGCGATTATCGATACGGAGCGTATGTCCATGGGCGAGCCCGCACTGTCGATCTTAAGACGGGTTCAAGTTATGGCCTGTATGCTGAAGCCAGCTACGGCGTTGCCGCCTACGGCGCCGAGCTACACACCTCCAACGCGATTTCGGGATTCGGTGTGTTTGCCGAAGTCACCGGTAATAGCACTGGTACGGGCGTCTACACCAGCGTACACGATAACACCGCAAGTTCTTCATCGATTGGAATTGTCAACTTTGTGCTGGATAATGGGGGCAACGCCTACGGTATCTCCGGCACTACTGGCAGCAACGTTGGTACCGGCTACGCCGTATATGGCCACTCTTACAGCAACGCCACCAACTGGTCCGGCTATTTCACGGGCGATGTCTATGTCGGCGGCAATGTCTATATGCCCGCTAAGATCACGCGAATCGACCACCCGGCCGACCCGGAAAATCAGAATCTGCAACTGGCCGGGGTTGATTCGCCGGAAATGCTGGTGACGGTCTCCGGCAATGTCGAAACGGATGCAGGCGGTCAGGCGGAAGTGGCCGTGCCCGCCTACTTCACGGCGATCACTTCTGATCATCGCTACCAACTGACGGTGCTCGGCCAGTTTGCCCAGGCGATCGTCGCCAAGGAACTCTCGGGCGATCGCTTCCAGATCAGGACGGATCAGCCCAACGTCAAGGTGTCCTGGGCGGTCACCGGCGTGCGGACGGACAAGTTTGCCAAGGCCAATCCGCTGATTTCCGAGATCGCCAAGCCAGCCGAACAGCGCGGCCGCTATCTCCATCCGCAGGCCTACGGCCTGCCATTTGAACGAAGCATCGACTTTCCGGCCGTGCAGGAACTGACCAAGTTGCCGCCGGCTGCGACCAAGCCGCAGGAACCGGATCAACCTGCAGAGTGAGGAGACTCGCAAGGACGGGTTAATAAAGATTTGCGTTCTCGCAAGAAAGTACTATTTTGATCTATATTCGCAGGAGACTTACCATGAAATCACCGATTTCGCGTGTTCTAATCATACTGACTGCGCTGGCCCTTGTCGCTTCTGCTTCCGCCGCTAAGACCGACACCAAGGCCAAAACCGTTAAGTCGGTTCCGACGACAACCGTCAGTTCTCCCGTCACGCAACCGGCGCCGACGGCCGCCACGACGACGAATCAGACCGCCGTGCCGACATCCGGGAGTGAATCTGATAACCCGACTTTGCCGGCGACACAGAAGCCGAATGCACCGCGCGCCGGGGAGCAGATTAATTGGGATGTGATTGCCTCCGGTGGCGGCACCATGTCCTCGGCCAATTTTGTGCTTGATGGCACCATCGGTCAAACCGTGGCCGGTCCATCCAGTTCGGCTTCATTCGTGCTCAATTCCGGATTCTGGCAGAACTTCGCGACCGGAGCCGCCTACCTCTGCGGGGACGTCGACGACAACGGCCGGGTGGACATCACGGACGCCGTGTTCATCGTGAACTACATTTTCGCCGGCGGTGCGGCACCCGATCCGCTTGCGTCAGGCGACGTCGACTGCAACGCCCGCGTCGACATCACCGACGCCGTCTATTTGGTGAACTTCATTTTCGCCGGCGGTTCGGCGCCTTGCGCGGGCTGCCCGTAGACGGGCGATCGGAATAATTGTCGTCAGAAAGGGGGAAAAGGGCAAAAAAAGCCGCTCGAGCGGCCAACCGGCTCTCCCCCAACGGCGTAAAAAAATCGCGTTATTGTGTGCGCACCCTTGACAAACCGATCCGGTTCACTATCTTGCGGGTCTTGTTATTGGTGAGAAGTGTAAGGAGTAGTTAGTGAGAACCGCTTTTCTAAAACCCGAGGCCGTCGAACGCAAATGGTACGTCGTCGACGTCAACGGCAAGATCCTCGGACGCCAGGCGACTAAGATCGCCCGCATCCTGATGGGCAAGACCAAGCCCGAGTATTCGCCGTTTATGGATCTCGGTGACTTTGTCGTCGTCGTCAATGCCGACAAGGTGCGTCTGTCGACCCCGAAGAAGGAATCTGAGAAGACCTGGCATTGGAACACCCTTTATCCGGGCGGCCATCGTCAGATCACCTTTGATAAGGCGATCACCCGTTATCCCGAAACGATCATCCGCGATGCGGTTTGGGGCATGTTGCCCAAAGGCCCACTGGGACGCAAGATGATCCGCAAGCTCAAGGTCTACAAGGGACCGGTGCACCCGCACGCGGCGCAGAACCCGGAACCGCTGGAATTGAAATAGTTGTTGGAGATAGAAAGGTAGTTAATGTCACAAGACAAGATTCACGCTACCGGACGGCGCAAGAACGCCGTGGCCAGTCTCTGGCTGATCCCGGGTCGCGGCAAGTGGAGCGTCAACGGACGCGAGATTCTGCCCTACCTGACCCGCGAATCGCTGGTGACGCACGCGTCCGAGCCGCTCAAGGTTACCAGTCTCGCCGGCCGCTTTGACATCGAAGTCAACGCGACGGGCGGCGGTTTGTCCGGCCAGGCCGGCGCCATCCGCCTCGCCCTGGCGCGGGCGCTGGCGACCTTCAATCCGGAACTGCGCAAGCCGTTGAAAGTGGCCGGCATGCTGACCCGCGATCCGCGCGCGGTCGAGCGCAAGAAGTACGGCCAGGTCAAGGCGCGCAAGCGCTTCCAGTTCTCGAAGCGTTAATTGGAATTCACCGGGCAGCCCGCAAGGTCTGCCCTTCGATATCACACATCCGGGGATTCGGACGGGTGGTCGAGTCGCTGACTCGTCCCGTTGACCGAAGAGGATCCGGGTGGCGGTTTAACCACACATCAGGAGTTCTTAATGCCCGCAGAAGTCACTGTTCGTGACCTCCTCGAAGCCGGCGTGCACTTCGGTCATCAGACCCGCCGCTGGAACCCGAAGATGAAGAAGTTCATCTTCACCGCCAAAAACGGCGTCTACATCATCGATCTCAACAAGACCCTCAGCGCCATCAAGATCGCCAGCCGCAAGGCGCAGGAAGTCGTCGGCAAGAATCAGTACATCTTGTTCGTCGGCACCAAGAAGCAGGCGCAGGATGTCATCAAGGCCGAGGCCCAGCGCTGCGGCCACTTCTTTGTCATCGAACGCTGGCTCGGCGGCATGTTGACCAATTTCCAGACGATCAAAAAGAACATCAAGCGACTGAAAGATATCGAGAAGATGCGCGAAGACGGCACCTTCGAGAAGCTCACCAAGAAGGAAATCGCCGGCCTGACCAAAGAGCACGAGAAGCTCGAGAAGGTGCTGGGCGGTATCCGCGACATGAATCGCCTGCCGGGTCTGATGTTTGTCGTCGACTGCAAGAAGGAGAAGATTGCCGTCGCCGAAGCCAACAAGCTCGGCATCCCGATCATCGGCATCATTGATACCAACTCCGACCCCGACCCGATCGACTTCCCGATTGCCGCCAATGACGACGCCATCAAGTCGATCCGCATCATCACCCGCCAGGTGGTTGATGCCGCCCTCGAGGCGAAAGCGATGATGATCCCGCAGCAAACCGAGGCTCCGGCTGCCGACCACGAAGCTTCCGCCGGCAAGTTCGATGGAGCTGAACACTCAGAGAGGTAAACAACAATGACCATAACAGCTGACATGGTAAAGGTCCTGCGCGAGCGTTCCGGCGCCGGCATGATGGAGTGCAAGAAGGCGCTGACGGAGGCCAACGGCGACATGGACAAAGCCGTGACGATTCTGCGCGAACGCGGCATCGCCAAGGCTGCTTCCAAAGCCGCCCGCGAGACCCGCGAAGGCCTGATCGGCCACTACGTCCACCCCGGCGACAAGCTCGCCGTCCTGGTCGAAGTCCAGTGCGAGACCGACTTCGTCGCCCGCACCGACAACTTCAAAGAGCTGGTCAAGAACATCGCCATGCACATCGCCGCTTCCAATCCGCTGGTGGTGCGCCGCGAGGACATCTCCCAGGATGTCTACGACCGCGAACGCGAAATCTACCGCCACCAGACCCTCAACGAGGGCAAGCCGGAAAAAATCGTCGACAAGATCGTTGACGGTCGCATGGAGAAGTGGTATTCCGAGGTCGCGTTGCTCGAACAGCCGTTCGTCCGCGATCCCGAAATCTCGGTGGGCGATTTGGTCAAGAACGCCATCGCCAAGATCGGCGAGAACATCGTCGTCCGCCGCTTCGTCCGCTACCGGCTCGGTGAATAATGGCGGTCGCACCGGTTTATAAACGGATTCTGCTCAAACTCTCCGGCGAGCAACTCGCCGGAGAGCAGGGCTTCGGCATCGACCTCCGCCGCCTCGAATACATCGCCAACGAAATCAAGTCCGTGAAAGAACTCGGCGTCGAGGTCGGCCTCGTCATCGGCGGCGGCAATTTCCACCGCGGCGCCCAGGGCACTGCGCTCGGCATCGGCCGCGCTACCGGTGATTACATGGGCATGCTCGCCACCGTCATCAATTCGATGGCGCTGCAGTCGACGCTGGAGAATTACGGCATGTATACGCGGGTGCTCTCGGCGATCCGGATCGAGGCTGTGGCCGAACCGTTTATCCGCCGCCGCGCTATCCGCCATATGGAGAAAGGCCGCATCGTCATCATGGCCGCCGGCACGGGCAACCCCTACTTCACGACCGACACCGCGGCCGTGCTGCGCGGGATTGAGACCGAGGTCGACGTGGTGCTCAAGGCGACCAAGGTCGACGGCGTCTACGATGCCGACCCGATGAAGCACCCCGAGGCCAAGCGCTTCGCCGCCATCAGTTACGACGAGGTGCTGCGCCGCGACCTGAAAGTGATGGACGGAACCGCTTTCACGCTTTGCCGCGAGAACAAGCTGCCGCTGGTGGTTTTTAAGTTGACCGATGCCGGGAATCTGTATAAGGTGGTGACGGGCGAGAAAATCGGTACACTGGTAACGTTCCGTTCGGAGGAAGTTGTATGACAATCGTCAAGCAGTTGTTGACTGAAGCTGAAGATAAGATGAAGAAGTCGATCGCTGCCTTGCAACACCATTTCAGCACCGTGCGTTCCGGCAAAGCCAATGTCCATATGCTCGACGAGGTGATGGTCGACTACTACGGCACCCCGACCCCGCTCAAGAACGTCAGTTCGATCAGCACTCCTGAAGCGCAGTTGATCGTCGTGCAGCCGTGGGAAAAGCCGTTGCTCGGCGAGATCATGAAGGCGATTCAGAAGTCGAATCTTGGCTTCAATCCGCAGTCCGACGCGCAGGTGATCCGCATCCCGGTGCCGTCGTTGAGCGAAGAGCGCCGCAAGGAGCTCGTCAAGCTCGTCAAGAAGATGGCCGAGGAGAACAAGGTCGCCGTGCGCAACATCCGCCGCGACTCGCTCGACCACGTCAAGCGCCAGCTCAAGGATCACAAGATTTCCGAGGATGAAATGGAAAACGCGGAGATCGATGCCCAGAAGCTGACGGATAAGTACATCGCGCAAATCGACAAGCTCACCACCGCGAAAGAAGCCGAGGTGATGGCGGTCTGAGCGCGCGCCTGACCTCCGATCTGGCTTCTCTCAAAGAGAAGATCGTCCCTGACAAATTGCCCGCCCACGTTGCCATCATTATGGACGGCAACGGCCGGTGGGCCGCAAAACGCGGCCTCGACCGCTCCGCCGGCCACAAGGCCGGTGTCGGCGCCGTGCGCCACATCGTCGAAATCTGCGGCCAAGTCGGCATCTCCTATCTCACGCTCTATACCTTCAGCCTGGAGAACTGGAAGCGCCCCAAGTCCGAGGTCGGCTTCCTGTTCAAGCTCCTCGACGACACGGCGCGCTCGGAACTGGCGGAACTCAACAAGAACAACGTCCGTCTGATCGCAACCGGTCAGCTCGACCAGATTCCCTTCACGCGCCGCCGCGCGATCCTGCACGCGATTGAAAAAACGTCCAAGAACTCCGGCCTGGTGCTCAATCTCGCCCTCAACTACAGCGGCCGGATGGAGATCGTCGAGGCGACCCGGAAACTAGCGCGCGACGTCAAGGCCAACAAGATCAAGGTCGGCGATATCGACGAGTCCCTGTTCTCGACCTACCTGTTTACGCATCCGCTGCCCGATCCCGATCTGCTGATCCGCACGTCGGGCGAAATGCGGCTGTCGAATTTCCTGCTCTGGCAGACGTCGTACACCGAGCTTTTTATCACGCAAACGCTGTGGCCCGATTTTGCCGAGCGCGAGTTCCTTGAAATCATCCTCGATTACCAGAAACGCGAGCGCCGTTTCGGCAAGCTATGATTTCGCGCAATCTGTTCCAGCGCCTGGCCGTCGCCGCCATCTTTATTCCGCTGCTGCTTTACATCTTTCATCTGGGCGGTGTCGCGTTTCTCGTCTTCGTTGAGCTGCTGATCATCCTCTCGGTTTGGGAGTTATTCAGCCTGACCAAGATCAAGCTCTACCTCTGGCAGAAGCTGATCCTGATTGCGCTGGCGGCGTTTCCACCGATCACCGACGCGTATCTTCATGGCGCCTACTTGCTCGAATTTCTCTTCGGCGCGATCTTCCTCACCACCCTGCCCTACACCTTCACCCGCGGGCTGGGTGAAGTCTCGCGCTCGATCGGCATCGGCTTTTTCGGTGTGCTCTACCTCAGCCTGGGCTTCTCCTGCCTCATCCTGATTCGTTCTGCTGACGTTGTCTTGTCGGAGCAAGCCGCCGGCTGGGTGACGTTCTTGTTCGCCGCGATCTGGATTATCGATTCGGCCGCCTACTATGTCGGCGTGAAATTCGGCCGCACCAAGCTTTCCCCCGCCATCAGCCCGAACAAGACCGTGCAGGGCTTCTTGGGCGGTTTCCTCGGCGCGATCCTGACCGCCGGCATCTTCCATTTCATCTTTCTTGCTGACGTCGGCTTCCCCCGTTTGATCCTGCCGGCGTTGATCATCGCCTTCTTTGGACAGCTCGGCGATCTGGTTGAGTCGATCTTCAAGCGCGAGATGGGCGTCAAAGACTCGTCGAACCTGATTCCCGGCCACGGCGGAATTCTCGACCGTTTCGACTCGCTCGTCTTTGCCGCGCCGGCACTGTATTTGTATCTGCGCTATCTGGTGTAGTCCCGGCCATCTTTTTTATTGAAACCTTCTCCGTCCGCCGCCATATTAACTGTTGCGACCGGATATGAAGAGAATCATCGACTATATCTTCCTGATGCGCCCGATGCTGATCATCCCGGTGTGGACGATCGCGCTGCTCGGCGCCCGCGCCGCCCTCTGGCGCGAGCGCGGTTTTAGTCCCGTCACCCTTGACCACTTCCCCTTTGTCGGGCTGACCACCTCCGACTTGAATCTGTTGCTGATGTTGCTGCTCTCGACCCTGCTGGCCGGGGGCGTTTTCGTGCTCAACCAGATTTTCGACGTTGATTCCGATCGCGAAAACAAGAAGTTGTTTTTGATCCCCGAGGGTCACGTCTCAATTGGCGAAGCCTGGAACATCTACTTCTTTCTCACCGGCATCGCGCTGATCGGTGCCTTTGTTCTCAATTGGCAGCTCGGTTGTCTGTTCGTCGTCGGCGCCTGGTTTGGCTTTCAGTACTCGTATCCGCGCTTCAATCTCCGCGAACATCCCTACAAATCATTTCGCAATAACGTCCTCGCCCACGGCACGTTGGCCTTCCTGTTCGGCTGGGTGATGTACCTCAACTTCAACATCGAGGGCATCATCAAGTCGTTTCCCTACTTCCTCGCTGTCGGCGCAGTCTATCTGAACACCACCCTGCCCGACTTGCGCGGCGACACCGCGGTCGGCAAGAAGACGTATGCCGCCGAATGGGGCGTAGCCAAGACGCTGCGATACGCGGCCTGGATGGTCGTCGGCGCGTTGATTTTCTCGATCATGATCGCCGACTACGCCTTTGCCGTCGCCGCCGCCGCGTCCCTGCCGTTCTTTATCGCTGCCGCCACGACCAAATCGATCGCGACGGCGACGTTAGCGACGAAGGTCTCGATTCTCACGCTCTCGCTCTTTGCGGCCTTGTTTTTCCCCCTCTATTTGGCGATCCTGATCTTGACTATCGTCGGCGCGCGAATTTACCACTCCCGCAAGTTCAATATCGCGTATCCGGCGATCGTGGAGAAGAAGTGAAGCTCGCCGCGTCGCTCATCGGGTTGGCGGTAGCGCTGCTGTTCATCGGTTGTACTTCGGCCGTGCGCTATTCGACGCCTCCGGGCGGCGTTCGCGAGCGCGTCGCCGTTGATACTTTGCCCAGCGAACCGGCCGTCGAGGAAGAGCAGGATGAGCGTCCGCTTCCCAAAGAGACGCTCACCCGCATCGACAAGGCGGTGATGAATCGCGTGATTTCGCGCTACCTCGGCACGCCCTATCAGGATGGCGGCACGGGGACGCTCGGGATCGATTGTTCCGGGCTGGCCTATGTCGTCTACCGCGACTACGACGGTACGCGCCTGCCGCTCAATGTCCAGGCGCTCTATCGCCTCGACAACCGCGTCGGCTACGACGATCTCGCTTACGGCGATCTGATCTTCTTCCGCATCAACGACCGCCGCGTCTCGCACGTCGGCATCTATCTCGACAACGGCAAGTTCATCCACGCCTCCGAGTCGCGCGGCGTCGTCGTCGACAGCCTCAACGACGAATACTTCGCCAGCCGTTACGCCGGCGGCCGCCGCATCCACTAATTGCCGCATTTCCTCTTTGCCCAATTGCCGCCCGCACGCGTATTTTCTCTGCCATGAGCGAAATCTCGGCGCACCTGCGCGACAAGCTGGAAGACCTCCCGACCAAGCCGGGCGTCTATATCATGAAGGACGACGTCGGCAAGATCATTTACATCGGGAAAGCCAAAATCCTGCGCAACCGCGTCCGCACCTACTTCGCCCAGGCGCCGGAGATCAACCCCAAGGTTGCTGCGCTCAAGAGCAAGATCGCCGACTTCGAGCTGATCGTCACTGACAACGAGATCGAGGCGTTGATTCTCGAAGCCAATCTCGTCAAGAAGCACAAGCCGCGCTATAACATCAATCTCAAGGACGATAAGCGTTACCCCTTCCTGATGATCACGCAGGACGATGACTTCCCGCGGCTGGTCGTGACCCGCACCATGCGCCGCGGCGACGGGATCTATTTCGGCCCCTACGCCAACGTCGGCGGCATGCGTGAGACTTACAAAATGATCACGCGCCTGTTCAAGCTCCGCACCTGCAAGTTGAAGATCCCGCACCCCAAGGGCGAAGGCCGCTACAAGGTTTGCCTGCAATACCATATCAAGCGCTGCGACGGCCCGTGCGTCGGGCTGCAAAGCAAGGCGGACTACGACAAAGAAGTCCAGAAGGTCATCAAGCTCCTGCAGGGCAAGTCGGCGAGCCTGATTGATCAGCTTCAGGTCGAAATGAAGCAGCTCGCGCTCGACCAGAACTACGAAGAGGCCGCCCGGGTGCGCGACCAGATCCGCACGATCGAGGCGATCATGCAGAAGCAAAAGGTCGTCGCCGACCACGCCGTCAACCGTGACATCATCGCCTTTGCCCGCTCCGGCGGCGACATTGCCGCGGTCGTCCTGCAGCTGCGCGACGGCTTGCTGATCGGCCGCCAGAATTTCCACCTCAAGGCCGACGCCGGCGACAACGAATCCGACATCGCCGAATCGTTTTTCAAGCAATACTATCTCAGTTCAACGATGGTGCCGGAGGAAGTCTACTCGTCGTTCCAACCCGAGGACGAGAAGTTGATCCAGCAGTGGTTAACCCAGCGCCGCGGCGACCGCGTCGAACTGCAGGTGCCGCAGAAGGGCGAGAAACTGCGGCTGGTCGAAATGGCCGAAGCCAACGCGCGCCTGCTCCTGCAGGAATTGCTGAAACAGCGCCGGGAACGCGCCGGCAAACTCCCCGCCGCCGTCGCCATGTTGCAGAAGGACCTCTACCTCACGACGCCGCCGGTCAACATCGTCTGCTTCGATATCTCCAACCTGGGCCCGGCCGATCCGGTCGGCTCGATGGTCTTCTTCCGCAACGGCAAACCGCTCAAGCGCAATTACCGTCACTTCAAGATCAAAACCGTGGTCGGACAAGATGACTTCGCCATGATGCGGGAAATTGTCGCGCGGTACTTCACGCGCGTCCTGACCGACGAGGCGGAGATGCCGGATCTGTGCATCATCGACGGCGGCCGCGGCCAACTCGGCGCGGCGCTCGAAGCCCTCAAGGAAGTCGGTATTAACGACCTGCAAATCTGCGGCCTGGCCAAGCGTCTGGAGGAGATCGTCCTGCCGGGGGAGAAGCGCATGCTGTCGCTGCCGCGCACCTCGCCCTCGCTCAAGCTGATGCAGGCCGTGCGCAACGAGGCCCACCGCTTTGCGATCACCTATCATCGCTCGCTGCGGGACAAGAAAACCGAGCGCTCGCTGCTCGACGCCATCGCGGGGATCGGCGACAAGCGTAAGGAACAACTCCTCAAATCCTTCGGGTCACTTGAGGCGATCCGGGCTGCCGATGTTGAGGCGATCAACCTAATCGTGAAGAACAAACCGCTGGCGCAAAAAATCGTCAACTTCTTCCAAGCCCAGTCGATCAGTCCGGAACGCTGATCCCTTTTTCCGGCTCTCAGCCCCTGTCTACCGCTCGCCCCAGCGCTTGCACTTAATGACTTCGCGATCGGTGATGATCGCCGTGATGAGATTGTTGGGGGTGACGTCAAAGGCCGGGTTCGCGACGCGCACGCCGGGCGGCGTGATCCGCTGCCCCGCCAGGTGAGTGACCTCATCCGCACCGCGTTGCTCGATTTCAATGTCGACGCCGGAAGCGACCCGTGGATCGAAGGTCGAGGTCGGGGCCGCGACGTAGAACGGGATGCCATGATACTGCGCCAGCACCGCCAGCGCATAGGTGCCGATCTTATTGGCAACGTCGAAGTTGATCGCGATCCGATCGGCGCCGACGATCACGCAGTCAATCATCCGCTGTGCCATCAGCGCGCCGGCCATATTGTCGGTAATCAGGGTGACGTCCAGCCCTTCGCGCGAAAGCTCCCACGCTGTCAACCGCGCGCCCTGCAAAATCGGCCGCGTCTCGCAGGCGAACACTCCGAGCTTCTTGCCGGAGCGGAACGCCTGATAGATCGCTGCCAAGGCCGTGCCCATGCCTCCGGTCGCCAGCGCGCCGGCGTTGCAGTGCGTCAGAACGGTCCCGACCGCCGGCATCAAATCCATGCCGTTCGTCCCGATCCGCTCGCACATGCGCGCGTCTTCGTCGTGAATCTGCAGCGCCAGATCGAGCAGGCGCGCTTCCACGTCGGGCGAACCAGCGTAGGCGTGATAAGAAATCAACATCCGCTCCACCGCCCAGCTCAGATTGACCGCGGTCGGACGCGCCGACTTGATCTCATTGATCGCCACGGCGAACTCGACCTTGTTGCGACACTGCCGCGCGGCCAGGACGATGGCGTAAGCCGCCGCAATCCCGATCAGCGGCGCGCCGCGCACCTGCAGCGTTTTGATCGCCCGGACCAATTCGTGATAATCCTGAAGGCGCAGATAATTCTCGA
This sequence comes from Candidatus Zixiibacteriota bacterium, assembly GCA_020853795.1. NCBI lineage: Bacteria > Pseudomonadati > Candidatus Zixiibacteriota > Candidatus Zixiibacteriota bacterium. The sequence goes on along the minus strand of JADYYF010000062.1, from coordinate 13,274 downwards.
CCGCCGGCAGCTTGGTCTGGTCGAGAATCTCTACCTCTCCATCAACCCAACGAATCGTGGAGAAATTCAAAGCGGCAAAGTCCTTGTTAGTTGTTGCTCACCGAGCCCGCGCCTAATAAATGCGCATTTCCCTTAAAATCAATAACTCTTGCCGCAAATTGATCGCCAAGATCGCCGCTCGCACTCTATATTAGCCGGGTCATGGCGATTGACTTTCGCACCGTTCGCGCCGTCCTCTTCGATCTCGACGGCACGCTCACCGTCGACGGCGGCCCGCTGCCCGGCGCGGCCGCAACGCTACAGCTTCTGCGTGAGCGCGGCATCCCCTTCCGCATCTGCTCCAATACGACAACCCGTTCGCAGCGCAGCATGGCGCAGATGCTCACTGCTGCCGGTTTGCCCGTCGATCCCGATCAGGTTTTCTCGGCCCCCGGCGCCGCGCGCGAATACTTGCGGCGTCGCAAGGCCAGGACGTGCTGGCTGCTTCTGGCGGAAGATACACTGACGGACTTTTCTGAGTTCAACCACGACTCCGACGACCCCGAGTTGATTGTCATCGGCGATATCGGCGAGCGCTGGGATTATGCCCTGATGAACCGCCTCTTCCAGCTTGTCCGCAACGGCGCCGAAATCGTCGCTCTCCACAGAGGCAAATCATGGCTGACCGGCGGCCAAGTCAAACTCGACATCGGCGCCTTTGTCTCCGGCCTCGAGTATGCCACCGGCAAACCGGCCATCGTCATCGGCAAACCGAGTCGTGATTTCTACTTGATGGCGCTCTCAAGCCTGAAACTGCCGGCGTCCGAGGTCATCATGGTTGGCGACGACCTCGACAACGATGTCGCCGGCGCTCAGGCGGTCGGTCTCAAGGCGGTGCTCGTTACGAGCGGCAAGAGCGATTCGGCACCGGCTTTGATTCAGCCCGACCTGACGCTTAAATCGGTAGCTGAACTGAAAGCGCTATTTACTTGAATATCAATAAATTAGAGGCACGGCTTGACAACTGCTGCCACGTCCGTTTTTTACCGATAATCTGAAACAATGGCGCAGTTTCGAGTACAATTACGTGAGAATCATTTTTCAGTTCGGATAAGGAGAATCATGAAACGAGTTACCCTGATCGCGCTTGCCGCTGTCATCGCCCTCACCGCGACGATGTTCGCCCAGCAGAATATCAAGAAGGGCAATACGATTGCCTTTTTGCGTAACAACGATCTCTGGCTAATGGACGCCGACGGCGCCAACCAGCGCCCGTTCGTTACCGGTCTCACCAATGCCCGCGGCCGTTTGAGCTGGTCGCCGGACAACAAGAAGATCGTCTTCTCCCGTCGCGGCATGGTCACGCTTCAATACCCCGACATGGGCGGCCACCAACACGCCGTTTACGACCTGTTCTACGCCTATACCGATTCCAGCAGCAATTTCTGGGAAAACATCACCAACACGATGGGCGCGCAATATCCGGAATTTGTCCGCGACGGCAGCAGGATCATGTTTCTGCACGATCTCAACGCCAATCTCGCCAATGTCACCAAGCCGAACTACCGGCTCTGCTTCTACGATACCAAGACCTTCCTGCTGCGCAACCTGGAGATGACCGCCAGCTCCGACCTGATCGTCTCCTCGCCAACGATCTCACCCGACGGCAAGCAGGTCGCGTTTGTCGTGATGCGGATGCAGGGCGAACAATTTACACCGACCGGTATCGCCGTCGCTGGAGTGGCGGAGTTCCCCCTCAAGGACGAAGTCCTGCTTGAACGAGCCTCCAAGTTCAAGGGCGCAACGGCTCCTGCCTGGTCGCCGGACGGCAAGTGGATCGCCTACATGTCCAGCGACATGAACGACCAGTCGCTTTCGATCGCGACTCCCGACCTGAGCGATAAACGGGTGTTATGGAAGCCGACCGCCGGTCTGGGCTTCGCGGGTGGACCGGTGACCTGGTCGCCCGATTCGAAGTATGTCGCCTTCGCCACCCAGAACGGTTCGATCTATAAGCTGGCGATTACCGGCGGTGAACCCATGCGTCTCTCCGGCCCCGGTAACGACTTCAACCCCGCCTGGTGCAATTAGGCCGATTATTCCAATGATCTGTTGATGAAGGGCACGTGCAAACGTGCCCTTTCGTTTTCTGAAGACTTAGAGATTCGTCAGCGCTTCTACGACCGTTCTCATGCCGAATCCTGACGGCCCCTTCGGCGTGATTTCGGTTCCGCGATACTCATAGTCGACGGCGGCGATATCCAGATGCAGCCAAGGTATCCCGCCTGTGAACTTCTTCAATAACAATGCCGCCGTGATCGTCCCGGCCGGACGCCCGCCGGAATTGACCATGTCGGCGATATTCGACTTGATCTGCTGCTCATATTCTTCCCACAATGGCAGACGCCATATCTTTTCGCCCGTCGTCGCCGACGCCGCCGCAAACTTCTCCACCAGTATGTCCGAGGTCGCCAGAATCGCCGCACCCGCGTTCCCCAGCGCGACCGTGGCCGCACCGGTCAACGTCGCCACATCAATCAGATAGTCCGGCCTCGACTTGGTCGCGTGGCCGAGCACATCCGCCAACAGCAGCCGTCCCTCGGCGTCGGTGTTGATGATTTCAATCGTCTTGCCGATCGAGGTCGTGACCACGTCGCCCGGCTTGTATGCCCGCGAGCCCGGCATGTTTTCGCACGTCGGAATCAGCGCCGTCACCGCCAGGGCGGGCCGCAGCTGCGCCAGCGCCGCCATGGCGCAAATCACCACCGCCGCGCCGGTCATGTCCTGCCGCATCTCGAACATATTCTCGCCCGGCTTGATCGAAATGCCGCCGGTATCAAACGTAATTCCCTTGCCGACAAGTATCACCCGCTTGCGCGCCCGCCCCTTCGGTGTATAGTCGAGGCGAATCAGCTTGGGCGGCTCCGCCGATCCCTTCGCCACTGCCAGGAACGCCCCCATCTTCATTCTCTCAATCAGCCGGCGATCGTATACGGAAATCCTAAGGCCGTGCTTGCGCGCCAGTTTCCGCGCTTCGCCGGCCAGCGCCGTCGGCGTCAGCACATTTCCCGGAGCGCCGGAAAGATCACGGCAGAGATTCTGCAACTCGGCCAGGATCCGCCCGCGCCCGGCGCCGGCGCGCAGCTTCGCCACCTGGCGTTCCTGTGGCGTTAGCAGCGTGAGCTGCTGCACATCCTGCCGGCCGGCACTCTCGCTTCGAAAGCGCAGGTCACGATAACCGCCCAGGATGAAACCTTCGACAAACGCCTGGGCCGCGCGGCCTGTGTCGAGCGCCACCGGCAGTTGTTTCGGCCACAGCGTCACGACCCGGCCCATGGCGGCCTGACCGGCCGTGCCGCCGGCGCGCCGAATCCGATCCAGCGTCACCTCGCTCGGCCGGCCTAGCCCGACTAACAGCACCCGCGCAAATCTCTGCGGCGGATGCGGCACGAACGTGCCCCGCTCCAACGCTTCACCCTGAAAGTGTTTCCGGCGCCGCAGTTCCGCGATCTGTCCCTTCAGCAGCTTGTCCAGGTCCGCCGGCGCGGTATCTTCCTTTGTCAGCAAGACACACAAAAGGTCGCAACTCATCTTCTTGATATCGCTGAGATCGCAAGTGACACGCATGATGTCGTTCTCCCTGAGTAGAATTCTAATTGGCGGGAATATAGCAGATTACGGTTCGAGAACTTTGAGAATTGTATCGAAGCGGCCGAATGACGGCATCAGGTAGACTCCCTGCACCAAGTGGCGCGCCCGCTGCAGCAGCTCGCGGCACGAATCGACCCCGACCATCGCGGCGTCCTTGCCCGCCGCTTCCAGGCGTGCGCGCAACAGAGACGGAATCTCGATGCCGGGCACTTCGTTGTGCAGAAACTCGGCGTGGCGGTATGACTGCAGCGGCAGCAATCCCAGCAGCACCGGCAGCTTCAGATGCGCGGTGCGTTCGAGAAACCGCTCGAGCGGCTCCAATTCGTAGAGCGGCTGCGTCATCGCGAACTGCGCCCCGGCCGCCACCTTGCGCTCGAACCGTTCGACTTCGCGCTCCAAGTTCTCCACCGTCGGGTTGATGGCGACCCCGACCGAAAACTCGGTATTCGAACCGATCGGATTTCCGGCCAGATCGGAACCACCGTTCAGCTTGGAGATGATTTCCACCAATCCGATGGCGTCGACATCGTACACCGCCGTCGCGTTCGGATAGTCTCCCAGTGCCGGCGGATCGCCGGTGAGCGCCAGCACATTGCGGATTCCCAGCGCGTGCGCGCCGATCAAGTCCGATTGCAGCCCCATCAGGTTGCGATCGCGACAGGTGAAATGCAGAATCACTTCCATCTTCACCTGCGCGGCAATCAGTCCCGACACCGCCAGGCAGCTCATTCGCGTGCGCGCCATCGGCGAATCGGCGACGTTGACGGCGTCCACACCCGCCTCCTTCAGTTTCGCCGCCGCCTTCAGCACCTTCTCCGGATTCGCTCCCCGGGGTGGGTCAATTTCCACCGACACGACAAACTGCTTGCCCAACTTTTCCGCGAAGGCCGAGACTTTTCGCCCCGGTTGCGCCGGTTCGATGCGCTCGATCTCGGCGCGCGTCTCGTGGACGGCCGCCGTCGGGCGGGCAGCATCAATCGTATCCAGCACCCGCCGCATCGCGCGGATGTGCTCCGGTGTCGTGCCGCAACATCCGCCAATCAGCCGCGCTCCCAGGTTCAGAAACTTGCCGCAGTAGTCGGCGAAGTACTCGGGCGACGAGACGTAGAAAAACCGTCCTTCGTAATACCGCGGCAATCCGGCATTCGGCAGTGCCGACAGCGGCAAGTCGGTGTGTTGACGCAGCATGGCGAGGAAATCATAGATCCGTTGCGGTCCGACCGAGCAGTTCGCTCCCAGCACGTCCACCCCCAGCGCTTTGCCTGCAGCCAGGACTTCCGGGGGCGTATTGCCGCGGATCGTCGCCAGATCGTCGTTGATGCTTACCTGCGCCACGATCGGCAGCCGGCACAGCCGCGCCACTTCTTCAACCGCCAGCCGCAGCTCCTCGACATCCGGCATTGTCTCGATGATGAAGAGATCGACGCCCCCTTCCAGCAGCGCCTCCGCCTGCTCCGCGAAATACTCGCGCGCCGCGCCCGGGGAGATACCACCGAAGCGCCCGATCAACTTTCCCAGCGGCCCGATCGCTCCCGCCACGAAGATATCGCGCCCCAGCACTTCCCGGCGGTCGCGCGCGATCTTGACCCCCTTGACGTTGATCTCGCGCACGAAATCCCCCAGCCCGTGTTGACTCAGCTTGTAGCGATTAGCGCCGTAGGTGTTGGTTTCGATCAATTCGCTGCCGGCCTGGATATATTCATCGTGCACCGCGCCCACCAACTGCGGCGTGGTCAGATTGAGCTGGTCCAAGCATTGATTGAAGGAAGCCCCTTTCGCGTGCAAATACGTGCCCATCGCGCCGTCGCCCAGGATCGGCCCGGCGGCAATGCGCTCGCGAAACGTCTGACTCATGGGAAACTACTTCAGCCCGTGGCCGGCCTTGACGACTTCCACCGCTTCCACCATGTTGCGCAGCTTCGCTTCCGATTCCGCCGTCGTCCGCGTCTTCAGTCCGCAGTCCGGATCGATCCACATCAATTCCGGATCGAACACTTCCAGTCCTTTGCGGATTCCCGCCACGATTTCGTCGACGCTCTCGATCCGGTGGCTGTGAATGTCCAGCACCCCGAAGGCAATACGCTTGGTGAACTTGGGTTTGCGGAAAACGTCCAGATTGCTGTAGCCGGAGTTGGCGAACTCCAGATCGAGTTGATCCACCGGCAGATCGAGCAGCCGCGGGTAGATCGACTTAAAATCGCCGTAGCAGATGTGGGAGATTGTCATCGCGTTGATCCCCTGCGTCACGATTCCCATGGCTTCAATCGCGATCTCCAATTCTTCCGGCCGCGTCGAGATCGCCGGTTCGTCGATCTGGATATACTTGGCACCGGCCGCCTCCAGGTCGCGCACCTCCTCGTGCAGCAGCCGCGCAAACGCCAGCACCACTTCCCGCCGCGTCTCGTAGTGAGTGTTGAACGACCAATCGCACATTGTATACGGCCCGGTCAGCATCCCTTTGACCGGCCGGGAGGTGAGCGACTGCGCGTACTTGAACATCTCCACGGTCATCGGCTGCGGCCGCTGGAGTTCGCCCGCGACGATCGGTTTGCGGTAATAGCGATTGCCGTAGGAGCGCACCAGATCACTGATGCCCATGCCGACCAGCTTCTCGGCGAAATAGGTGGTCATGTCGCCGCGTTCCATTTCGCCGTGCACGAGGATATCGATCCCGAGATCCTCCTGCAGGCGAATCGTCTCGCGCGTCGCCTGCAACTCCAGCTCGTGCAACTGCGCATACGGCAGCTTGCCCGCGGCGAAAGCCGTCCGCGCTTTCTGCAGATAATCGGGCTTGGGGAAACTGCCCACACTTGTCGTTTCCAGCATGTTACTGCCCTCCGCGAAATGCCCGTACCGCGCTGCCCAGCAATGACAGTTTTGCCAGTGCGTCCCGATGCGGCAGAAATTCCAGACCGCAGGACGGGCTAACGTAAGCATCCGGGTGGCGGCCGCTGATCCGTTCCAATTGCGCGCGCACCTGTTCCGGACGCTCCAGCTTGATATTCCGCGCTTCGATGATACCGAAGCAGCGATTGTGTGCCGAGTCCAAATTTAGAGTGATATCCAGATTTCGCGGCTGAGAAACGCAGTCCACCGCAATCACCTGGCCGCGAAACTCCCGCAGGGCCGGCACCAGCCCGCTGATATCGCCAAAGTAGAAGCACAGCCAGAACTCCGCGCTCTGTCCGGCGATGACCTGATTGAGGGCCGCGATCGCCGCCACCCCGTACTCCGGCAGTTTTGGGAGACACGGCTCGTCAAACTGAATGTGCCGCGCGCCCGCCCTGATCAACGCCTCGGTCTCACTGCGCAATACCGACACCAAGTAGGCCATCAGCGTTTCCATCGAGCGATAATGCTGGTCTTCACACAACTGCGCGAAACTGAACGGCGCCGGCAGTACCGCCTTGACCGGACCGCCGAACTCCCTGGCCGCTTTGGCATGATCCGCCGCCATGATCGCTTCGCGCCAGCGCACCGTCCCCGTGACGCGGGGGCGGCGATAGTACACGTTGTTGTCAAACCACCGCAGCAGACCGCCGCTGTGGAAGCCGTCCAGCCGCGCCGCCAACGGCGTCACCAGGTCGTCCCAGCGAATTTGCCCGTCGGTCGGCAAGTCGATCCCCGCTTCGCGTTGTTCGCGCAGAACGCGCGCGGTTACCTGATCATAGGCCGCCGTCAACTCCGCGGCGGCGATCTCGCCCTTGTCGAAGCGATGCAGCATCTTGCGAATATTCACATCGCCCTTCGTGGACGAAAGCTTCGGATAGTTGCCAACCGTTGTAGTCTGGATCATGGCGTCATTCTATCTTTCACGGGTCTACATTACAAGCAATTCTTTTCGTCACCGGTCTGCAAGCAAAAAAGGGCGCGGAGTCCGCGCCCTGGTTTTTCCGTGTTTCGCCTCGAATCCTAAGAATTGACCATCTGCCGGTCGAAGGCTTCCATGCGCTCACGGATGCGCTCGTCGATGTTGATCGCATCAGAGTCGTTATAGAACTCCTGGTCGTCGAAACGCGACAGCGCCTTCAGCTCGGCCAGGACGGCCAGAATCTTGAGGATCGAGTTTTCGACCACCTTGAGCGAGACGTCGATTTTGCCGGTGCGATCGACGATTTCCTTCTTCTCGACCGCCATCTGCAGCAACTGCACGCGCCCGCTGATGGCCGTCGCGACGTTGTTCAGGTAATGCGAGAGCGTCGCGATGGCGATGTTCTTCGAACGCACCATCCCCGCCAGTCGCTCCTCGGCCAGCAGCTTGCCCGACAGCTCCTGGCGGTCCTTGAACAATCCTTCAATCGTCAGGTACGAGCGGCACAACTCACGGTTGGCGCGCGTGAGCAGGTCGGTCGAATTGCCGATGTCGATGCCGATGGTCGTCGCCGCTGCAACCGCTTCGTCGAGCAACTCGAAGGCCAGGCTATCCATAAACTCGCGATTGAATTGCAGCGACTCCGCCAGCCGCGCGACTTGATGCGAATTGCGCTCGATGTACTTGATGTTCGGCGTCTGGATGTTGCGCGCCAGAATATTGGCCAATTGCACGATCGCCAGCAGCCGGTCGGAATTGGGATTTAGATCGAGATGGTGATGCGAGCGGACAACGCGCTGCAAGTCTTCCGGCAACCGCCAGCGCGTGGCAATGATGCTGCCCAGTTCGGCGTGGTCGACGTCGAACACGCGGCGCTCGGCTTCGATGTCGTCGTCGCCGCTATTGATCATTTCCCGCACCCGCAGATAGGCCTCGGGATGCGCATTCATCATGTACAGCTTGCCCAGGTCATGCAGCAACCCGGCGACAAACGCCTCCTCGGTGTTCTTGATGCCGAGATTCTGCGCCATTTTGCGCGCTAACAGGCCAACGCCGATACAATGCAAATAGAATTGCCGCAGTTCCGGCTCGCCCAGCACCGAATCCTTGCGCGGCGGCACAAATACCGAAACCGACAGCGCAATGCACTTGATGGCATTCGCCCCCAGCACCCGGATTCCCTGATGTACGGTCTTGATCTGCGCGCTGCGCATATAGTAGCTGGAGTTGGACATCTTGAGCACGCGCGCCGTCAGGGACGGGTCTTTCAGGATGATATCAGCCAATTGGTCCGGGGAGGTTTCTTCCGAGGACACGGCTTCCAGGACTCGGATGAGCGTGTCGGGAATTGACAGTAAGTCCTTCGAGGCATCGATATTGTCAAGGAGGCGTATCTTTTCCATGGTTCTCCCGAATAGTAGATGTAGAGCCAATTCTATTATCGGAAGAACTTTGGCGCGCTTGAAGCTTGTCGATTATCCGGCGATCATTTCGCAGGCGGCGCCGATCATCTTGTCCAGCTGTTCCATCTTGAACGGCTTGGTTAGCACGAAGTCTGCCGCGTCGCTCGCCATCCGCTCGGGTCGTTGCAGCGAGTCCCATCCCGACAGGATGATTACCGGCGTTTGCGGCGCCAGCAACTTCACCTGCTCGGCAATCGACCAGCCGCTGATGTCGGGCAGACCCGCTTCGGCGATCACCAGATCGAAGTGCTCCTGCCGGAACAAGCGCAGGGCCTCATGGCCGCCGGCGACGGTGCTGATGCGGTGCCCCATCCGCGTGATGATATTCGTCAGCAAATCGCGAATTACTTCCTGGTCGTCGATCCCCAGAATATTCAGTCGGCGCCCCTTGTCTTTCTTGCGGTCGGCGCGGACGAAACGCCAGACCAGCGTTTCGACATTCCCTTCGCCCGGTGCCACCGCGTATTCCGCGGGCAGCGACCGAAATGCTTCGGGGAAATCCAGGGCCACGACCGCCGGTTGCCAGTCGCCGACGTCAACCCGTTGCTCGCGGAAACGCCGCATTTCAACCTCGTTCACCGTCAACTGGAAATAGCGGTAGTGTTCATCTTCAAAACTGGACAAGAATAGTCGTCGCCCGGCCCGCTCGGAGAAGAATGTCTTCACCAGCGCTTCGATGGCCGCCGGCACCGCCCGATTCTCGCCCGCCAAGGCGGCGGCATCAACATTGCTGTCGATACGATGCCAGGTGACGAAATCCAGCAGCGAGGTCCCGTTGCTTCCCACCGGCTCCGGTGGCGGCGCCGGCGCCGCCATGCGCCGCGCTGTCGTTGTCGGCACAATCGGATCGGGATTAGTCGCCGCCGGCGCTGCATTCCTGGTCCGCCGCGCCAATTTCAGTGTTCCGACATCCACTAACCGCCGCAGCAGTTCGAGGCTCTCCTTCGCCATCGGTTCGTCCGGCAGGCCCAGAAGGACGATCGCTCCCAGCGCTGCCTCAGGCGTTCGCATCGGCAGACTCCACAGCGTCACCGTTTCCGGCAATCCCGCCAGTGCTTTCGCCAACTGCATCTGGCCTTCTCCCGACACCATCGCAACCAGCTCGGCGCGCGAGAGACGTCGTTCGTTCTCCTCGCCAACCGTCAACCGGCCAATCCATTCCGTCAGCAACTGGCTCTGGCGCGCGCGCCCGGCCTCCGAACCGAAGCGCAAGCCCGATTGCTCAACCACCGGTTCGCGTTCGTCGCCGCCGCTTGCGAGCGCGACAATCCGCACCGTCGCTTGCGGCACCAGGCCGGAAGCGCTGTCGCTGATCGCGGCGGCAATTTGTTCCGGCGTTTCCGCCTCGAGAAGCTGCCGCAGACAAGCGTCCAATTGCGCCACCGAGAGGCGGAACCGCTCGCCTTCGCGCTTGGCCAGGAACAGGAAATGCAGATCGGCGAGATAGACCGAGGCCACCCGCACCGCCGACAGCTTTTCTTCGGAGAACTCCAGAGAGGCATTTTCGCTTTCCAATAGAAACACCAGATCGTCGCGGTCGGGATACGGTACCGGCACGAACAACGTCTGCCGCGGCATCGAGTCGAAACCGCGTCCGGCCGGCGCGGATTTTGGCGAGGTCAGCAGCAGCAGCTTGCGCTCCGACACCGCGCGATTCAAGCCCGGCAGTTTGCGTTGATCCAGCAGCAAACCGGTTTCGGCGCCGCCCGATGATGCCTTGACGCGAAACTCGCCGGCGGCGTCTTTGAACACCAACTTGATGCAATCCGCATCGAAGAACTTGCGGACGCGCTCGAACTCTACCGCTTCGCGCAGTTCCAGATTGCTGCCGATGCCGCGCCGGAAGAACAGCTCTTCCGTAATGCGCTTGGCCTCCTCCGACGGCCGCAGCCGGTCTTTCAGGCGCAGAATTTCCTTCTCGTTACGCGCGCTCTCGAGCAGGGTGGCGAGATGATTGGTCGCGACATTAAGGGCCGCGGCGCGCCGCTGATGGAAATGGAATGGCCGCGTCGAAAAGAGGGCCACGCTGCCGAGCACGCGGTCGCGCGCCCGCAGCGGATACACCGCCAGCGACAGAAACCCCGAGCCGGCGAACAGCGCCGCCGTCGCCTGATCGGTTTCCGCCACGTTGGTGATATTTTGCGTCCGCGCCAGTTTCTGCACGCGGCCGAAGACGTCGCCGGTCACGGCCAGTCGCTCGATGCGTTTGGTAATGTCCGGCGGTAGATTCGAATATGCCGCCAGGATCAGCTCTTCCGTATTTTCCTTGTAAAGCAGAACCGCTGCGCCGTCCGATTCCGAACGCTTCAGCAGTTGATTGATGGCGAGATTCAGGATTTCAACGAAGGAAAACGGCTGTTGCGAGAGATCCTGCAGGTTCAGGTAGAGCGCCCGCCACTCTTCGTCATCGCTCTTCTGCGTCTCGATCTGGTGCATCGACGAGACAATATTGCCGATCCCCCAAATCATCATCACCGCCCCGGCGGCAATCGTCAGTTGCGACAGCACCGTCAGCCAATACACCAGCTCCGGCACAAACAGATTGACGAACGCCGGCCAGCCGAGCAGGAACTGCAACACGCCGGTCAGCACCAGCAACCACAGCGCGAGCACGATTTTCGTCCAGCCGTTCGCCGCCAAACCGTGCAGCCGCGCGCGAAACTTCGGAACGACGAACAGCAGCCCCGCCGCCACCGCCACAATCACCAACCCATAAATATTCACGCGCATCAATCACCTTTCTCCGTCGATCCCGGGACCGGGACCGCCTGTGCAGTATTTCGGAAGAGCGCGCCGCTTAGCCGCGGCCGCGCTTTTTGATCAAGATTCCGAGTCCAAGCACCATTAACGCTACCGGCCACAGGACAGCCCCGATGTCGCCGCGAATGACGCCCAGATTCTTAAGCAAGAAGATAACGCCCAGTGCAAGTATGATCAGCCCGACAAACACGGCTACCCGCTCCCAAGGTTCGCTGTGATTAAACGGAATTAAACCCAACCGGCAAGCAGTTTTTTCTTCGGGCCGCCCGGGTCGGATTGCTGCAGAAGGGCCAAAAAAAGGGACTGCGGTGAATCACCGCAGTCCCAAATCCAGGCGTCCGTCAGCTCAGGCTAATACAAGCACGGCTCCGGACCGCCAATGAAGATCCAGTTGAGCAGGTAGACCACGTCGGAGATTGTGATTTGGCGGTTGCAGTCGACATCACCGGTAATGAAAATCGGCACCGGCGCCGGCCCGCCACTGAAGATGTAATTAACGATATAGACGCAGTCCGAGACATTTACGATGCCATCGCCGTTCGCGTCGCCAAAGGTGTAGATCCAGACCACCACCGGCAGGGTCAGCGGTGAATTGGAGGCGGTATTCGACGTAAACACGATCGAACCCGTGTGGCGACCCAGCGACAATCCGATGGGATCGCTGCGGACCATGACGCTATCGACCGTGGTCCCGGCCGCCGGTTCCGGCGTCAGGAACGGCACCGTCGAAGTCGCCGCCCAATCAACACAGCCGCCGAGCTGGTTGGAGATGTAGACCTTCTGATTCGCGCTTCCCAACTGCGTGTACTTGAAAATGTACAGCAGGGAGTCGCGCGACAGTTGCAGGACCTTCGTCGCCGGGGTAGCGGCCACGGTAAACGTCACCACGACTTGCTTCGGCGGATCCAGCGCCAAATCGGAACTGACGTAGATGGTGTCCATATAGACGCCCGGCCCCAGCCCCGTGACATTGACCTTGACCGTCACCGTCTGTTGACCACTGCCGGAACCCGGCGTTGCGCTCAGCCACGGCGCGTCGTAGGACAAGTGCCAGTAGAGCAACGGCGTCCCCAGCAACGGCGTGATCAGGAAGGTTTTGGAGGCAGTCGGCGGGTAGGTCCCGCACTCGACGCTGCTGAAGTTCAGCGCGCTGGTTGAGACCGACATGTTCTGCGGAACTTCCATCTTCCAGAACGTCACCGGTACCCGCTTCGGCGCATTGATTGCATTGGTCGAGTGGATCACGATCGTATCGTACTGCTTGCCGAAATCGACGACCAGACGGTTGAACGACAGCGTCACCGTCGACGGCGAGCCCTGTACCGTCGAACCGGTGTCGACGCTCAGCGACAGCCACGGCTTGGTCTTGGTCAACGACCACTGCAGCGTCCCGCCGCCGTCATTTTCAATCGTCAGAATGCGGTTGTACGGGTTCTGCGATTCCGAACCGATGGCATAGATGGAATCCGGCACGGGGTCAATCACCGGAAAGGCCGAGAAGATTTCGAAGACCACGACCAGGTATTGCGGCGAGTTGGTCGCGGTGCCATCGCTGATCGCCACGGAATCCTTGTACACTCCGGCGCCGAGTGCCGTGTTGTCGACGGATA